>JBFGQG010000405.1:0-3891 GCA_041564295.1 Anaerolineales bacterium
CCAGCAACCACCCACGATCCAGCCGGACACCCATCTCCTCCAGGAACTGTCACCCAGGGAACGCCAGGTGATCGAACTGGTTGCCGAAGGGCTGACCAGCCCGCAGATCGCTGAAAGGCTGGAAATCAGTCCGAAAACCGTCTCACGGCATAGAGAACGAATCATGAGCAAGCTCGAGATCCAATCAGTGGCAGACATGGTGAAGTTTGCGATTAAGACCGGTCTGATCTCGATCTGAGTTTTCATGAGAATACGCTCAGTCGATGCCCTCCGGGGAACGATCATGATCGTCATGGCCCTCGACCATGCGAACGGCCTGGTCGCCCGGGCGAAGAATGCCCCGGAGATGTGGGCCTTCCAGTTCCCTGACTATCACGGAGATGCGCTGGCTTTCTTGACGCGCTTCGTCACCCACCTGGCTGCGCCTGGATTTTTCTTCCTGATGGGCGCAGGCATGTCCCTGTTTACCGCTTCCCGCCTTGAAATCGGCTGGAAACAGACCAGGATTGTCCGGTTCTTTGCACTGCGTGGGCTGCTGCTGGTCGTTTTCCAGTTCCTGCTTGAGAACCCAGCCTGGGCGTTGGGCCGGAGCGGACCCCCTGAAGACGTAACCTATGTAGGCGTGCTTTTCGCCCTTGGAAGCGGGATGATCATCGGCAGCCTGTTTGTCTTTATCTCGCAAACTTGGCTGATCGCTTTGTCCTCCGGCCTGGTCGTTTTGAACGAACTTGCGCTGCCGGTCTCGGCAGGCAGTATTGGGCAATACCCGGCTCTGCGCACGCTGCTCCACCTGCCAGGTTTTGCCGAAATTCCGGGCGGCGGCATCTGGGTGCTCTACCCGTTGCTGCCCTGGCTGGGCATCGTTGGATTGGGGGTAGCATTCGGCCGCTGGTTGGAAGAAGATCGCAACGCAGCGTTGCGTGCGACTGGCTGGATCGGTCTGGCCGGCCTGGCAGGCTTCATGGTGCTGCGATTCGCCGGCGGCGTCGGGAACATTCGCCCGCCTGCCGGAGACACCTGGATTGATTTCTTCAACCTCGTTAAATATCCGCCCAGCATCACTTTCCTGAGCTTCACGCTGGGCGTCAATCTACTGCTACTGCGCCTTTTTACCCGCCTCGAGGGAATTATGCCGAAGATTCTAGCGCTTATTGCCATTTTCGGGCGCGCGCCCTTGTTTTTCTACATCCTGCATCTCTATTTCTATGCCGCACTCGGTTTGCTGATCGCACCGCAGGGCCTAACCCTCTTGAAGATGTACCCATACTGGTTGCTTGGCCTGGTCGTTTTGTATCCTCTGTGCCTGTATTTTGGTCGATTCAAGTCGTCTCGGCCTGTGGAATCTCCCTGGCGCCTGCTGTAATTTTCCGGCGGTCAGGCTGCTTCAAGCACCCAGACGCCCACCGGTTCGCTTTTGCCTTTTAAAGCCAGGTTCCTTTTCTCTAACCCGCGCGTGTCAACTCCAGCTGCCGTGCAGGTAACTTCACTAGCAAGCACTTCCCCGGGCCCAGCGTTGGAGGCCAGTCGCGCAGCAACGTTCACATTATCTCCCAGGGCAGTAAAATCCGCCGCTTCTCCCCTCGCGCCTGCGATCGAACCTACCCAGGCGCGGCCGGTGTGAATCCCGACGCCAACCGGCACCCACGGTTCTTTCGATTTACCATGCCCGGTGACTTTCAACAGTTCCCGGCCAGCGCCAACGGCCTTTGCTGCATGGTCCTCACCAGCATATCCCGGAATGAACAGCGCGGTGACCTCATCGCCGACAAGTTTATCGATGAAAGCATCTGCACGGACGAGGACATTGATCGCGACTTCATAGAAACGGTTCATCAGGCGGCTGAATTCGGTGTCGTTCATCTGCTCCGCGATCGTCGTAGACCCGCGCACATCCACGAAGAGCATCGTCAGGACAACCTCAGCCCCACCCGGAAAATTGCCAGTGAAACTGTAACAGCCGCTGCAAAACCGCGGGTTCTTTTGCGCTTTTTCCAACCCTGTCGTCAGACGGAAAATCGCCCCGCCTATCCCGTTAAAAGGTCGGTGACACTGTACGCAGCGGGGGTTTGAAGGCAGCAGAGCGAATAGACGCCGTCTCCGCCTCATGAATACATTCCCTTCCATTAAAAGCTTCTTCCACAACTCCTCAGCAGTCTTGACGTTGTGTCGCTCTTGTACCTTTTTAGGAAGGGGTTTATTGTCCATCAGGTTACCTGGTATTTCAATGAGCCGCCAATTTCAGGCCGGTGTGGCCAGACTGCGCAATCGTTTCCGCCCAACAAACAGAAAGGGAACAATCGCCAGGAATACGACGCTGGTGATTAACATGGTCCGGCCGATATCGAAAGCGTTAATCAGCGGCTGGCTCAGAATGGGCGAAAGGAACTGACCGAGGAAAGTCGCAGTCGTAAACCCACCGAGTACCCGGCCGCGAATCGCCACCGGTGTCTCGTTCGCCAACCAGACGTACAGGCTGGGGACCATGACTCCCAACCCGATCCCGCCGAGGACGAGACCTAAATAGAGAAAGATCGACGCCGCCCCTAGAGAAATCAGGCTGTAACCGGCGCTAAGGATCACGAAAGAGACGAGCATCACGGAGACGCGGTCCCTGCGGGCCAGAGCTTTTCCAAGGAAGATCGAAGAGAGGGAAAAAGATAAAGACATGAACGAGATGGCAACGCCGCTTTGCGTGGCTGATGCACCAACCAGTTCGCCCAGGTAGAACGGTAGATGAAGCGGGACGATGTAGAAATTGACCTGGATGAAAATGATCATCAGGTAGATGAAGGCCAGGAGCTTGTACGGCACGGCGACTGAAGCAGGAGCCAGCTGAGCAGCTTCCCCACTGCGCAGTTCGGATTCCCCGGCACAGGCGCCTGGCTCTCCAACCGGGGGATGGTCGCCCTGGCAGCGGTCGTCCCGGCGGGGTTCGAACAGGAAAATCACGACGAATGGCAGGACAGCTAACGCCGCCAGGTGGATCAGGAACGGTGTGTTCCAGGCGCTGTCAGCCAGGATGCCGGTCATCATGAGCAGCACAGTACCGCCAAGGCCCATGAAGCCGGTCTGGAGACCCAATAATTTGCCGCGCTCCTCCCCCACGTAGTAATCTGCGATCAGTGTGGTGGAACTGGTCATAATTCCAGCAACGGCAATGCCCACCAATGCCCGCCCGATGAGCACCTGGTTGAGCGACGTGGCGAGATAACCAGATGTTCCCGCCACGCCGGCGAGCGCCAGTGAAGAGATGAGAATCTTCATCCTGCCGATCCGGTCCACAAAATAGCCTGCGACGGTGGCTGTGAGCGCAATCATCAGCGCCGGCAAAGTAAGGACAAAGCGGGACAGATAATCGATATTCTCGATACTGCTGAAATAGTCGCGGATGCTGGGGAGGGCGGGTGCCATTGCTGCTCCGCCAAGAATAACCATGACACCGGCAGCGAGCAGGGTCACTTTCACGACTCGACGTTCAGGATTTTTAGCTTTTTCCATAGCGGTGACCTCCGGAAAACCCGGCTTCTTTCCTTGATGGGTCCATGGGCGTTATCGGTATGTTCTTTGTGGCCGATGAAAAGATGCAGATTTACGCCTGTCCCGTAGATGCGACGCAACTGATGGTTTCGCCGTCAGTCGAATAAGGACAGGGCAGCTAAACCTGCGACCGTATTTTTCCTTCCCGCGATCCGCCAGCAAGGAATATTCAATTTCATTGTCTCATCGATAATTCAGGATACAACAGATTTTCACGCGGGTCAAAGTTGCGGATTATTTCACAAGTCACCGGTGCCGCAGGTCGTAATTCCTGGTCATGCGGAGAACTGCCGGCTGGTAGAATCCTTTTCAGCACACCCATTCTCTAATCGAAACCTTCTATGCGAAGATCCC
>JBFGQG010000406.1:0-3890 GCA_041564295.1 Anaerolineales bacterium
CAATTATTTGTGCCGGATCGACCAATTTTGTAGGCGCAGCTCTTCTGGCTGGCAAGGCAGCCTTTAGAACCGGGGCTGGCCTGGTTACGACGGCCTGTACGAAACCTGTTTACCGGCTCATCGCTGGTCAATTTCCGGAAGCAACCTGGCTGCCTCTGCCTTCCCGAGCAGGCGCGCTGTGCGAATCGTCCGCCGACAGGCTTGTTGAGGGCTTAGGGAGAGCGAGTGGATTACTTGTGGGTCCGGGTTTCGGACTTGCGGACTCAACCATGCAATTTATCGAGAGACTGGTGTCTCTTCAGGATGTGCTGCCGCCGATGATTATTGATGCCGACGGTTTAAAATTGCTTGCGCGCCTTCCTGATTGGGCGTCCCGAATTCCGTCTGAAAGTATCCTGACGCCTCACCCCGGTGAGATGTCTGTTTTGTCTGGTTTATCGATCGCAGAAATCCAGGCTGAAAGGATCAACATAGCAGAACGTTTTTCGAAAAACTGGGGCCATGTCGTCGTTTTAAAAGGCGCGTTCACCGTGGTCGCTGCGCCAGATGGAAGAACGGCACTGATCCCGATCGCAACCCCGGCTTTGGCGCGCGCAGGAACTGGTGATGTGCTCGCCGGAATGATTACTGGATTGCGGACCCAGGGATTGCCCGCGTTCGAAGCTGCATTAAGCGGGGCATGGCTGCATGCGCAGGCGGGAATTGCAGTGCAGAAGCAAATAGGGAACTCGGCGGCAGTCCTGGCTGGAGACCTCCTCGAACAAATCCCCCGGGTAATGGCCGGTTACGAGAAGAAGTATTAAACAGGAGGAGGCCAGCACACCGCTGGCCTCCATTTTTTTTATGATCAGGCCGGTATTAAGCTACCGGTTCCTCTTCAGATTGACCGTTCTCTACAGCAGCTTCGGCATTTTTGACAGCTGGTTTTTTACCGGCTTCAATTGCCATCTTTACTCGTTCTCGCTGCTCGTCCAGAAAGCTCACCCCCCGAGTTTGCAGTTCTTGCGCCCTGACGCGGGTTGCATCGGACTTTTCCTCGATGACATCTTTAGTGCGTGCGGCGACTTCTTCCGCCTTGTGGCGAAGTTCATCACTCTTTTCCATGGCTTTGTCTTTCAGCTCGATGCTTTTTTCCTTGATTTCCATACGAGTTTCTTCACCCGCTTTCGGTGCATAGAGAAGAGCAACCCCTGCGCCGACTAGACCGCCAAACGCTGCACCGGTCAGAAATGCACCGGTCTTTTTCTTAGAACCTGACATGTTAACCTCCTTTTTTGGCTTAAATACTGGTTCAGAGTTTAAAACCAGCAGTTCCCCTGATTTGGGAATCTAATTATAAATACGCAAATTACCGATAAAGGTTTCAGTCATGTCATCGAATTAAATTAGCGGATTCTGAGAACTGGTAAATGGCCAATTCAATAATGCTGCTCACTACCAAGGCGCATGAATATTCAAAAAATGGCCGGAGGGTGCGTTTATGTGCGCTGCCGGCCATTTTTTACAATCAACGAAATTAACAGCCTGGATCAGGCTTTTGCAGCTTCTTCGCCTTCGTCAGCAGGGCCGCGTTTTACAGCCTTTTTTCCGGCTTCGATCGCTGTAGAAAGGCGTTCCTTTTGCTCTTCGAGCACGACCTGGCTGCGTTTCTGGATATCCGAGGCTTTAACTTTTGCCGTGTCCATCACCTCGCCGGCCCTGGTCTTAGCCTGGTCGACGGCTTCGCCGGCTCTTCCGCGGACGACTTCTGCCTGTGAGTAAGCACTATCGCGCAGTTCGATACTTTTATCCCGGATCACTGCACGGGTCTCTTCACCGGATTGCGGTGCTAATAGGAGGGCAACTGCAGCACCGACTAAGCCGCCAACCACGAATCCGCTTAAGAACGCCCCGAAATCATTATTATCTGCCATTTCAAACTCCTTATGTTATTTACCGCGCATTACTTTGAAGAAGTTCTTAATTTCTCCAAATGCTGCAAAGGTTTCATTTAATTTTACTACTGGCTCTGCAAGATTGTCACTTAGGAATGTGACCGTACCACGCATCGTGTTGACGGTCTCATTCGTCGAATCAAGGATAGGCTTGATTTCATTTTGAAGCAGGTTGATTAATCTGGCGAGTTGAACGATCAATATCACGAGCGTGATCCCGATCAAGAGCGACTCGAGCGCCATGAAGATGATGAAAATATCCCGGATTACAGCCGTACGCGAGGCATCTTGTGAAAGGAAGATTATCCCGAGAACCAGGAGGGCGATGAAGATGATTGCAGCGATGACGACGGTAAAGATGATCCTGCGCTGCTGCTGAACGACCTCTGGATCTGTCTTATTATTACCATTGATCGTGGTCCCGGCTGGAAGATGATGCTTTGAATTTTCTGAATTATGATCACTCATATTCTATTTTCGCTTTTTTCTATGACTCAATCGCTGTCATCGAACGGATTTGAACGACTCATCTAGATTATAACTGATGGAACCGTTGAAAATAATAAGTTCGCCCGGATTTGGAATCTTGATTATGGGATCTGCAGCCAGCGGGTAAACCATTCGCGCAGGAGGATTTCGGCGGGTTTGCCGTGAATGGAGGCCGATTTGTCCCTGATCTCAACCGGCGGATAGTATTCCGCAGAAACAACACCCTGGATCCAGTCGCGCGCGTTCACAGCCCGCAGTATCGCCTCATAAGCTAATAGCTGCTCCTCGAGATCCCGATTTCCTGAAACATCGCATCCACCTTGCGGGCAAAGCATCGCACCGCCATCGTAAGCAGGGATCGAGATTTCGATGACCAGTGGTTTATTATGTTGCAAATAGAACGGTAGAAGAAAATGGTCCAGGCCTTTTTCAGCGGCGGCCGTCATTTCTTCGAGACTGGCGCTCGTCTGGTTTGTAAGCGGATAATCCCACAGGATGTAGAATTCATCAACTAAATCGAGGAAAGGTGGTGCATTCTGAACACCTTTCGGAAAGGTCAGTGCCCAGGCAATGCGTCCTTGATATCTCTGCCTGGCTGAAGAAATCATGTCCCGCCAGCGAGCTTCAGCGTCTCCAGGTACACCGGAGGTGAAGTCATCAATAAGAAAGCCGTTCGGGAGCGCGGGGTAAACCCAGCTCCCGCCAATAACCAATCTGCCCGCTTCAATTTGCTTAGCAAGAGCAGCATGGTGTTCGAGGAAATAACCGTATTGTTCAAACCAGTTAACCCACCAGGAATAATCTCGCGGCGCTTCGTCCCACCACGTGCCGGCATCACCGTTGAAGCGGGCATCCGGGAACAACGCGAGATCCAGGTCTGAACCCCGGCCTGCGCGTACGAATGCAATAGCGTCCAGCCAGGACATATCGATCCCGTTGACCGGTTCGAAAACCGGTGGGTTGTCGCGTGTGTAAGTCCAGGTAGGTTTAAGAACGATCGTGTTTGCGCCGATAGACCTGGCATTTCTGAAAACGCTGCTTGCAAACGCCATCCAGGACGGGTGGAAATTATCGGAGAGTGCGATGCCGGTGATAAATCCCGGTTCGCGGGAAAGTACGTCAACAGTTGGCGAGGGTTGAATGCTGCCTGCATACGGGTTAAAGCTGATCCATTTGACAAGGTCCTCTTCGAAAGGCTGGAAGGTTTCGTGCGGATGAAATGTCCGCGGCCCGGTAGCTTCTACATCCCGTGCAGTATCACATTGCGCATTTCGGCAGTAGCGAAATTCGACATCGCCGATGATGTTCAGCGGGGATGAAAGCAGGTAAACCCATTCGTCAGCGCTGACGCGCCACATTGGAAGCGGTTCCGTCCAACCCCAGGGGTTGAGTTGTAGCCAGAGCGTGTCCGTTTGTGGGGTGCCGGGAGGCGTTTTGGCGGCGAACCAGATTGACCCGAAATCACCG
>JBFGQG010000407.1:0-3881 GCA_041564295.1 Anaerolineales bacterium
GATAAACTTTACCGTCCGATTTTCGGTCCCGATCGCATATCTCCAACAGATTCTGTTAATGATATTCTGGCTGACGGCATTAAATTGGCCAACAGTATTATTGCGGAGAAGGCGCCAGGTGGTGGAACTACGATAACTTGCGTTGTGGTGCTGGGCAATCGGATGACCATTGCGCACGTTGGTGATAGTCGTGCGTATGCTGTTTACCTCGATGGCAGAATGCAGGTTTTGACGCGAGATCATTCTCTTGTCAAACGTTTACAGGAAATGGGACAGATCTCTGCAGAGGAAGCAGAGGTTCACCCACAAAAAAATGTCCTCTATCGAGCGTTGGGACAGGCAGAACCGTTCGATCCGGATGTGTCCACCACTCCTATCCCTCAACCCGGTTATGTCCTGATCTGTTCTGACGGCTTATGGGGCCTGGTTTCCGACCAGGATATGTTCCAGATTATTTCTGAAGCTCCGAATCCTCATCGTGCGTGCCAGTCGCTCGTTGAGGCAGCGAATGCTGCTGGAGGTCATGATAACATCACTACGATACTGGTGAGAATGCCAGAATAAACTGCTGGTTCAACTCCGATCTGGTACCGTTGATGAAAAAAGGTAATCTCGAAAACCACTACGCAAGGCTGGGTGTTTCATATGATGCTACTCCCGAAGAGATTAAGCGTGCGTTTCACAGGGCTGCAAAAGACGTTCATCCGGATACATCAACGTCAAAATCTGGCGCGACTCAATTCCTGTTGTTAAAAGAGGCCTTCGATATTCTCTCGAATGCCAAGGCTCGTGCAAATTACGACCAATCACTGCATGCTGCGCACCAGACCACAGGTCTGCAATTGCAGACCTTGTTGAGCCGGACCAGACTTGTACGGACTCGCGAACCGCAATTACTTTACGCGATGGTGCGAGTGGCCCCGGCTGATGTGATAGAAAGCGAGAAACCGTCGATCAATGTCTGTCTCGTAGTAGATAAATCCACTTCAATGCATGGGAAAAGAATGGATATGGTCAAAGTGACATCTCGCCGTATCCTGCAGCAGTTAAATCAAGGTGATTTCTTTTCTGTTGTAACATTCAGCGACCGGGCTGAAGTCGTTGTTGAACCCGCCAGGGATCTGGATCAGAAAAAAATGGATGCGCGCATTAGTCTGATACAGACTGGTGGTGGAACCGAGATGTTCCATGGATTGAATCTAGGATACCAGCTGATCATGCGCAACCATCGCACGACGAATATCAACCATATTATCTTAATTACCGATGGGCAAACCTATGGTGATGAAAGTAAATGCCTGGATCTTGCCCGGCAGATAAAAGGTCAGGGGATTACGATCAGTGCGATCGGTATTGGAAAAGAATGGAATGAGCATTTTCTGGATAATCTGGCTGCCAGGACCGGAGGGACCAGTGTCTACGTTTCTCGTGCACACGATTTGAAGAGTTTTCTCGAATTAAAGTTCAACGCGCTTCATGAGAGTTATGCCGAAAATATTCGGATGCAGGTGACGAATACGGATACGGACGCTCGCTTACGTTATGTTTTTCGTGTGCGGCCTGAACCGAACCGCCTGGATACGGAAGGTGCGATCGCCCTCGGCAATATCGGGCAACGCGAACCGCTGGTTTTTCTCCTTGAAATTCTGGTTCCTAACGCCGAGGAGTATGAAGGAGTAAAGAGCGTCATGCGCTGTGAAATCCGTTACAATCTTTCGGGAAAAGACGTTCCTGCTGCTATCCATCTATTTGATATTCGTTTGCCGATCTCGGTCGAAAACATACAGGAATCACCTCCTCCTGAAATTATCCAAGCGATGTCCAGGTTAACCCTATACCGCATGCAGGAACAGGCAAGAATGGAAGTGGACAATGGTGATGTAGCTGCAGCCACTCGTCGGTTAAAATACCTCGCGACGAATGTGAGCGAATCAGGTGATCACGACCTCGCTTCTACGATACTGGAAGAAGCCGAGAGGCTTGAAGGCGGTAAGGCGCATCTGAGTGGGTTGGAAAAATCTATCATGTATGGAACGAAAGCACTGATTACTGAAAAGTTGGGGAATACTGGCACCTCCGATTCGCCTGACTTACCCGGGTAAAACCCGACTAAATGTTATTCGGCAACGGACTTATTTTTAATTATTATTAAAATTTCGCATCGATATTAGAAAGTAGGATATATGGTTATTTGCTCTCGCTGTAATCACCGAGAAATCTTAGGCGCTTTGTTCTGTAGCGAATGTGGCATGCAGTTGGACCCTTCTGCCGGGTCGCAAACCGAGTCGTTCAATATTCCTGCAGAGATCGATGATAACCAGGTTGGCTCAGAAGACGCAGTTTTAGCCCATGATTCACGCCTGACGTTATATCTTTCCGCCCATGATGCAACGATCCAGCTGGATACACCAAAAGAATACTCGATCGGTCGTGTGAGTGAAGGACAAAAAGTCCTTCCGGATGTCGATCTCGCTCCATTCGATGGTTTTAATAACGGCGTTTCACGCCTCCATGCCTCGATACTTATTGATGATAAATCGATCGAAGTTAAGGATCTTGGATCTTCAAACGGTTCGATTTTGAATGAACAAAAATTGATCCCACACGTTCCGTATGTTTTGAGTGACGGGGACGTTCTGATTTTTGGTAAACTGGTTGCTCGAGTGTTGTTGAAATCTTAGCCCACTTCACCGGTGGAATGTTGGTTAGAATTCTCGGGTCGCGGAGAAATTGCCGGATCTGATTTCTGGCGACCCAGTCAGAGTCCTTGAAATTAGAAACATGCTCCAATAGGAGATCGAAATGCCATATACACTCATCGTGCACGTAGAGGACGAAGATCCTGTAGTCGGAGAAGTTGAAGAACTTCCTGCAACTACGGATTTATTGGTCAAAATCACTAATCCCCGCAGGTTGGACGGCAAAGAACTGCATTATCTCGCAGCAGGCGTAATTGAAGTCATCTGGCCGACCTCACGGATAAACTTTATCGAATTACTGCCAACAGAAGAAGACACGATTATTGGTTTTGTGAGAGAGTAGTATGACAGACACAACTTTTGTTAACCGTAGAATCCTTATTGTTGAAGATGAGAGCCGAATGGCCCGTTTTATCCGCTTGAATCTCGAACATGACGGTTTCCAGGTTTTTGAAGCCGTAAGGGGACGTGAAGCCATCCGAAGAGCCCGTGAAGAATTTCCGGATTTGATATTGCTGGATGTAATGCTCCCGGATATTGACGGATTCGAAGTTCTCAGTCGAATTCGCGAAGAAAGTGACGTGCCGGTCATAATGTTGACCGCAAAGGGTGAGGAAGACGATCGGGTCCGAGGACTGGAGCTTGGTGCGGATGATTACGTCCCCAAGCCGTTCAGTCCTCGCGAACTGGTCAGCCGCGTTCGGGCAGTACTGCGCCGGTCAGAGATCGTCCGGGGCAGTTCGCGAGGACCGATCGAGATTGATGAGCGGTTAAAAATTGATTTCGACCGCCGTGAAGTATGGGTGGACGGTGAGCTTGTAAAATTGAGGCCTACAGAATACAGGTTGCTTTACCATCTGGTTCAAAACGCAGGATGGGTGCTGACGCACGACCAGATCCTCACGAAAGTCTGGGGTTATGAATACCAGGATGAACCGCATTATGTTCGGTTGTACGTGAATTATCTGCGGCAAAAATTGGAAGATGACCCTTCTGATCCAAAATACATCCTCACGGAAAGAGGTGTCGGATACCGGTTTGTAAATTACAAGCGGGACGGTGTCGAAGATTAATCGGGACGATTAGATTTATTGTATCCATCACTTAACGCCCGAAGATATTCCCAGGTGTAAATCCCAAATTTATGTCCATCACCCCAGGCGATGGTAATCCCGTAATTGC
>JBFGQG010000408.1:0-3880 GCA_041564295.1 Anaerolineales bacterium
CTCACTCCACTCGACGGAAAAACAGAGGGCGTACTCCGAGCGTCACCGCGACCTGTTGACAGCCATTGCAAACCAGGCCGTTACCGCAATCCAGAACGCACGGTCTTTCCAGCAGGCGCAGCGCCAGGCGGAAGAGCTCGCGATCCTCAACGAGATGAGCCGCGAGCTGACCACCCTTCTCGATGTTCAAAAAGTCGTTGAGAAGACTTATGAATACACGTCCTTGTTGATGGACACGACCAGCTTTTTGGTCGCTTTCTTCGACCCTGAAAACGAACAAATCACGCTCCCCCTTGTATTTTCCGGCGGGAAACCGCTCAAAGATCTCCCCCCGCGCGCGATCGGTAACGGTCTCATGGATTACGTGCTTAAATCGGAATCACCGCTGCTATTCAGTTCGTTCGATGTTGAGGAGGTAGAAGGACTCGGACTCGAACTGGTCATACTCGGCGAGGACAAACTTCCTGAGTCCTGGTTGGGCGTCCCTATGATGATCGGCGGCACAATCATCGGAGCTATCGTCGTGCAGAGCGTGACAACTGCCGGGCTGTACCAGGAACGCCACAGGAACCTGTTGACATCCGTCGCCAACCAGGCAGCGAACGCGATCCAGAATGCCCGCTTATTCGGGCAGACCCAGCGCCAGAACCGGGACCTCGCTGTTTTGAACGAGATGAGCCGGGTACTCGCAGGCACGCTGAGCGTAAGTGATGTACTGGAAAATGTCTATCTCTATGCATCGAAAGTGCTTGATACCTCGGTTTTCCATGCGGCGCTCTACGATGAAGAACTGCAGTCGATTCGATACCCGCTTGTTGTGAACAATGGTACCCGGGTGAATCTGCCCCCACGGACGTTCGGCGGCGGCCTGACAGAACATGTCATTACCACTCGAGATCCGATCCTGATCCAGGAAAATGTTCTCGAGGAAATTAAGAAGCTTAACCTGAAATTTGTTTTCTCAGGGGACGAACAGGTCCCGATGTGCTGGTTGGGTGTTCCGATGACCATTGGCGCAAAGGTTATTGGCACACTGTCGCTTCAGAGCCCCTATGCATCTCGACTATACGGTATTTACGAGCGAGACCTGCTGACCTCAATCGCCGGGCAGGCCGCTATCGCCATCCAGAATGCCCGGCTCTTCGGCGAAACCCAGAAGCGGGCCGGCCAGCTCCAGACGGCGGCTGAAGTCGCTCGAGAAGCATCGGCTTCCCTTAACCTCGATGAACTCCTTCCGCGCGCGGTCAACCTCATCCGCGACCGCTACGGCTTTTACCACGCATCCATATTCCTTCTCGATGACGATCGAAAGACAGCTTACGTGAGAGCTTCGACCGGTGAAGCGGGACGTGAGCTGATCGCCCGGAAACACCGGTTGGAAATCGGCTCGAAGTCCGTTATCGGCTCGGTTACTTTTACCGGCGAACCGCTGCTGATCAACGATGTCACCAGGGACCTCATCCACCAGCCCAACCCGCTTTTGCCGGAAACGCGGGCCGAACTGGGCATCCCGCTCAAGGTGAAGGATCGCGTCATCGGCGCATTGGACGTGCAGTCCACGGAAACGAATGCCTTTACACACGACGACATAGCCGTGCTCCAGACACTTGTTGACCAGATCGCGGTCGCCGTCGACAACTCCAGGACGTATGAGCGCGCAGAGTTGGCCTCGAAGGTAGCCGGTGAAAGAGCCCAGGAGATGACCAGCCTGTACGCCGTTAGCCGGGAATTGACGACCTCAACCCTTGAAATCAAGGATGTAGCAGAAACAGCCATCCGCAGCATCTCTTCCCACCTGGGAGACAATATCACATGCGCGATCAGCCTTTACGAGCAAGAGACTGGCGCCATGCGTATGCTTGCAAACCAGGTGCTGGAAAGCGGCGTAAAAATCTTCTCTGATGTTTCAAACAAATGGGACTTTAAACTCGAGACGTTTCCGGCCACCCGCCAGGTTATGGAAAACCTGCGGCCGAAGCTGTTCGAGCTTTCTGACCCTGAAATCCAACCAAGAGAACGCAAGTACATCGAGGATGCCGGCTGTTTCGCCCTCCTGATCGTCCCGCTGACGGTCAAGGGGCAGGCTTTGGGTATCCTGGAGATCGAGACATGGGATGAAAACATCCGGTTCACCTCGGAACAGATCAACCTGGTCAGTGCAATGGCAAACCAGACAGCGGCTGCTCTTGAAAATGCCATCCTGTACGATGAACAACTCCGAACGGCTGAACAGCTGCGTGAACTCGATACACTGAAAAACCAGTTCCTCGCGAATATGAGCCACGAACTCAGGACGCCGCTTAACTCCATCATTGGCTTCTCGCGCGTAATTCTGAAAGGCATCGACGGTCCGATCACCGACCTCCAGGAACAGGACCTCACCGCTATTTACAACGCCGGGCAGCACCTGCTGGGCTTGATCAACGATATTCTGGACCTCTCCCGCATCGAAGCCGGCAAGATGGAGTTGAACTTCGAAGACCTGCATGTCGAAACGCTGATCACCAGCGTGATGGCGACGGCGAGAGGCCTGGTCAAAGAGAAAAAGATCATGCTCGAACAGCGAGTTCAACCGAACCTGCCAATCGTCCAGGCGGACCCGACCCGGATTCGCCAGGTATTGTTAAACCTGCTTCAAAACGCAACCAAGTTTACCGACGAAGGATTTATTCGGGTCAACGCGGTGCTCGAGCAGGCGCCCGAGGGCACAAACTATATCAGGATCAGCGTCCAAGACTCCGGCATCGGCATAACACCGGAAGACCAGACGAAACTCTTCCAGCCGTTCACCCAGGTCGATTCCTCGACCACCCGTAAAGTCGGTGGAACGGGACTGGGACTTTCCATTTGCCGCAACCTGATCGATCTGCACGGCGGCGTTATCGGGGTTGAGAGCACTGAAGGCGAAGGCAGTACGTTTTATTTCACACTTCCGGTTGAGATCGAAGATCCCGAAACGGATGAGGAATCTGCCCAGGAGCGAAAACTGGTGCTGGCCATTGATGACGACCCGAACGTCATCGACCTGTATGAGCGCTACCTGAATTCACAGGGATATGATGTCATCCCGGTCGACGACCCGGATAAAGCCGTCAAACTGGCGATCGAAAAACAACCGTTCGCGATTACGCTCGACGTGATGATGCCCAGTCGAAGCGGCTGGCAGGTGATGCAAGACTTAAAAAACCACGACGCCACCCGCGATATCCCGGTGATTTTCTGCACTATTGTGGAAGACCAGACGCGCGGTTTCAAACTCGGTGCAAGTGATTACCTTTTAAAACCGATCCTGGAAGAAGATCTCGTCAACGCGTTGGTGAAGCTTGAAGCAAGGAAAGACATCCATACGGTACTCGTGATCGACGACGATACAGAAGTCCTGCGGCTCGTTGAAAAGATCCTGAAACCGACTGGCCTATATGACTTAATCCTCGCCGAAGGCGGCGAGCTTGGGATGAAAGCCCTGAAAAAATACAATCCCGACGTTATCCTGCTCGACTTGCTGATGGATGACCTGGACGGATTTAAAGTGCTCGAACACATCCAAAATGACGAAAACCTGTCCAGGATCCCCGTGATCGTGGTCACCGGATACGAATTGGATGAAGTCGAGCATGAAACGATCTCAGCCTATGCGTCTAATCTTATTCGAAAAGGAAATTTCAAAGAAAAACAGCTCATCGACAAGATTGCGGAAATTCTTCGAGAACGGAACCGGCCCAAAAAGCAGAAATAAGCGAACGACCTGACCGAAGAATGCCAATGGTTCCTGGGATATTGTCGACAGATTCTGCATTCAAGCGTGGAAAAGAGAAAATATCAAGAGCAGCCCGGGACCTAGACTTCCTCGTTTTGTCCAATTGCCCACATTATTTTTCTC
>JBFGQG010000409.1:0-3866 GCA_041564295.1 Anaerolineales bacterium
ACAATACGTACACCGTGGTATCAATCTCAACCATGGTGTTCCTGACCATTAATTACTACAGGCACAAGAAGAACCTGGCGCTTGAACTGCTGGATAGGGAGCGGGAGCGTTCAGAATCGCTGCTGCTGAATATCCTCCCCAAAAAGATCGCCGACACGCTCAAAACGGAGAAAGGCATCATTGCAGACCATCACGAATCAGCCAGCATCCTGTTTGCCGACCTGGTCGACTTTACGCCCATGTCTGCGCAAATGTCTCCTGCCGAAATGATCGAACTCCTCAACACGATCTATACCCATTTCGACACCCTGGCAGACAAATATGGCGTCGAGAAAATCCGCACCATCGGGGACAATTACATGGTCGCTTCCGGTGTGCCCTCTCCCCGGGAGGACCACGCACAGGCCCTGGCGCATATGGCCCTGGACATGCTGGACTTTTCAAAGGTTATTTCCGACCGGCTGGCTGCCCCCATCCACTTCCGAATCGGGATCAATTCCGGCCCGATGGTGGCTGGCGTGATCGGGCAGAAGAAATTTCACTACGACGTCTGGGGGGATACCGTTAACACGGCCAGCCGGATGGAATCGCATGGCATGGCAGGCAGGATCCAGATCACGGCCCACACCCAGGCGCTTATCCACCGCGAATTTATATGCGAAAAGCAGGGGGTCCTGGATATTAAAGGAAAAGGGGAAATGGAAACCTGGTTTCTTGTCGATCGAAGGGCGAAGCAGGAAGTCCTGGGTTCAACGCCCCCAGAAACTCCGCGCTGATGCCTTTCGTCTCGGTCGAGGCAGCGGAGATACGGAGAAAACGTTGGCGAGTAGAGTACAATACCATCAGGCCGCACCGTGCATTGGGATACAGGCCAGTGAACGGTGATCCACTAGATTTGTTCTACCCTTTTCGGTTCCTACCATCTAATATAAGTAACAGGCATGTCACCAAAATCTATGCCTCATACATCCTCTCTCAGCGACGATATCCATCTCCTCGGCGATATTCTCGGCCAGGTGATCCGCCAGCAGGCTGGAATCGCCCTCTTCGACCTGGTAGAACGCATCCGCGCACTCACGAAGGCTCGCCGGGCCGAGGATGCTGATCCCGAAACCGACGATTACCTCGTCAGCCTGATCGATGGCCTCGACCTCGAGCGCATAGATACTGCCGCCCGGGCGTTCACCAGCTACTTCGACCTGATCAACGTTGCTGAAGATGAGCAGCGTGCCCGTTCACTACGCAACCGCCTGCGCGCAGACCATCCCGCACCGATTGCCGAGTCAATAGGCAACGCCGTGGCGCGCCTGAAGGACATGGGGGTCAGTTCCTGGGATATGCAGCAGTTGATGGACAGGCTCCGAATCGAACTCGTCTTCACCGCACATCCCACAGAAGCCAAGCGCCGGTCTGTGTTGTCCAAGCTGCGCCGAATTTCCGGGCACCTGCGCACGCTGGAGCGGCAGGATCTCCTGCCGCGTGAGCGCACCGACCAAATCGACAGCATCCGCGCCGAAGTCACCAGCCTGTGGCTGACCGAACGGACCCGGACGACGAGCCCGAAAGTCACAGACGAAGTCCGCACCACGCTCTATCATGTTGAAGAGACCATCTGGGAGGCCCTGCCGGAAGTCTATGGTGAGCTCGAAGCTGCGCTTGCGGCGCATTACCCGACCGTTCGAGCCCCGCGTCGCTTCCTGACATTTGGTTCCTGGGTCGGAGGAGATCGGGACGGCAATCCCAACGTCACAACCGAAATTACCGCCAAAACCCTACGTTTGCACCGCGGCCTGGCCGTTCGGCTGCACCTCGAGGAAGCTGTCCGTCTGGAACGGTCACTTAGCCTTTCCTCCCGCCTCGTTGATCTCGATGCGGAAGCGAAGGCGTTCTTCGAGAGACTCCCGGAGCATGTTTCCGAGGAAGCACTTCGCACATATGAACGCTATCCGAATGAGCCTTTCCGTCTTTTAGCCGCGGATCTCGCCGCAAGTTTAGATGTCGCATTGCATGATCAGGTTGTGCCACAACGTTTGCTTGGTTTTGAGGTTGCTGAACTTCCAAGCCTGCGTACTCAGGCCGACCTCACCGGCCCTCTTGATGATCTTGATCGTTTGCTGCGTATGAGCGGAGCAGGTGCATTGGCAAATGCACACCTGGCAAACCTGCGAAGAAAAGCGGATGCCTTCGGCCTCCATGTTGCCGGCCTCGATATTCGCCATTACAGCCAGGATATCATGTCCGTGTTGTCTGAACTGTTATGTCAGCTCGAGATTCATACTGCTTTTTCATCTCTTGCCGGAAGCGAACAGCAGAAATTGCTTTCTCGCCTGTTGGGGGAACCCATTCCGGCCTTGCCCACGAGCGGGCTTTCAGAGTCGACGACAGAAACCCTTCGTCTTTTCGATGTGATCCGCCGAGCCATGCAGATTTATGGTTCAGAAACGATCGGCGCCTTCATTATTTCGTTCACCCAGGCTGCAGAACACGTGCTGTCCGTTTTGCTGCTGGCTTACTGGACTGGGCTGGCCCTCCATGATGATGTCGAGGGTCCAACCCTGCCAATTGCGCCGCTGTTTGAAACCAGGCAAGACCTGCGGAATGCGCCGGATATCATCTCGGCACTTTTGAAAGAGCCTGCATATCTGAAGCATCTAAACGCATTGGGACGGGAGCAAATGGTCATGATCGGCTACTCTGACAGCAACAAGGATGCCGGCTACCTGACAGGACGCTGGGAACTATACCAGGCGCAGGATGCCTTGAGCAGGTGGGCAAAAACGGCCGATGTGCGGCTGAATTTCTTTCACGGACGGGGTGGAACAATCGCACGTGGCGGCGGTTCGATCCGCCAGGCTGTTGGCGCACTGCCGACCGGCTCGGTTGACGGTCGTCTGCGGGTTACGGAACAGGGAGAAGTGATCTACAACCAGTATGGTCACCCGACGATTGCCCGCCGTCACCTCGAGCAGGTGGTTCATGCAGTATTGATGGGAAGTATTCCAGGGTCCGTGGGCAACGTGCGTCCGAAAGCTGCCTGGGTCGACGCAATGGAAAAGCTTTCAGCGACGGCGTATCGGGCTTATCGTAAACTGGTCTACGAGACCCCGGCCCTGGTTACATATTGGCGCCAGGCCACAACGATCCGTGAGATCAGCCGGTTGCGGATTGGCTCACGGCCAGCCAGGCGATCTACCGATGCGAACCTGGATGGGCTGCGCGCGATCCCCTGGGTCTTCAGCTGGATGCAGAGCCGGCACGTGCTGCCGGGCTGGTACGGTCTTGGGATGGCCCTTGATCAATGGCCGGACCCCGAGCTGTTGGTTGAAATGCATGCTGGCTGGCCGTTCTTCCAGGCGGTGATTGAGAATGCTGAAATCTCGATCGGGAAAGCGGATATGGGAATTGCCCGTTTATATGCCGGACTGGTTGATGATGCAGCTGTGCGGGAAGAGATATTCGGAACCATTGAGGCTGAATATCAACGCACGAAAAATCACATCCTCGCCATCACCGGGCAGAATGTATTGTTGGAGAACAATCCCGTGCTGCGCCAGGCGATTATCTCCCGCAATCCGTATGTCGACCCTTTGAACTTCATTCAGGTCAGCTTGCTGCGCAGGCTGCGAGCGCTGCCGGATCAGGAGTCGCCGGAAGCGGAAGAGTTGATGAAGACGATCTTCCTCTCAATTAACGGGATTGCGGCCGGCTTGAAGAATACTGGGTAGAAAAACAAAAACAGGACAAAGACCTGTATTGTGAGCGCACGCGGCGGGAGTGGATCTGGAGGATCCGATGAGTCCCGTATAGTAAAAATACCTCATGCAAAATTGTGACCTTTCCGAACTTTTTTTAGAGGTCGCCTCGGA
>JBFGQG010000410.1:0-3865 GCA_041564295.1 Anaerolineales bacterium
AATTCGCAAGTTTTCGTAATATTAATAGTAAAGAAACTCGTCCGTGCAGTCTCTGCCTGTCAATTGAAGCGCAAGTATCGGAAGAGCAAACTGTAAAGGTCGGGTCTCATCGCAAATGAGACGCGACGCCTGCGCGATGTGTGCTCCGAACGCAGCGGCGCAGGTTCCAGCCGAGGAGCGCGCAGCGTGATCAGAAGCGTCGTGGCCAAACGGCGGCGATGCGGTGTGATCGACGCCCATCCGGTCGAGGCCGTCTTCCGGGATCCCTTGTAGTTCGCAGCACTCGTGCATTTCGCGCGGCGTGCGCAATTTTGTCGTGGAAGCGGCGCCTAAACAACTGTTGGTGCTACGGGAGAATCAGAAAGGCAAAGGCTGTTTGGGGCGCATTTCTTTTTGGGCCGGTAAACCGTGCGGTACCGGGCATCGAGTTGATGGCTATCTTGGACAGGGCAAAATCAATTTGAGTCTCGTACAAATTGACGCCTACGCGAACTCGCATGATCCCGATACTCGTTACACCTGTTACGAATGCAGCGTCTTGCGATCGCTTTGGCCTTTGGTGCTATAACAAGAATCCCTGGGTCATGTCGTGTGATAAGTTGTGTAACATCACTCTATTGGCAACTCTTTGTTCTGATTAAATTTTTGCGTACTGCAGAGACATTGCCTGGCCAACCGTAATCCCTGAATTGGCATTAGCTGGCGATCGGTTCCCATGTTTGGCGTTAATGTCAGCGAGTGCTATTCTTGTTTCAATAAATTCGCGCGCAAATCATCCCGAATATTCATACCGCGAAGAAGTCCTTTTAGACAAAAAAGGGGGAGATGAAGATGATTAATCGTAACGTCAACACGGCGATTCTCGGCGCCGTAGTTTCAGTCTTGTTTTTTACTCCGGAGTTGCTGCTGGCTCAGGCTCTGGAAGAGATCATCGTGACGGCTCAGCGCCGGGAACAATCGCTCCAGGATGTACCGGTTTCCATACAAACCGTCACGGGAGATGAGCTGTCCCGCCAGGGTCTGCGTACGCTAAATGACCTGTCGATGTTCGCACCGGGTCTGGTGATCACCGAGAGCGCCGAGGAACAGGGCCTCTTGATCCGCGGTGCCGGAACCCAGGGTAAAAACCTGGCCTTTGAACAGGGTGCCCCGACCTTTATCGATGGTATTCATTTCGGCCGGGCCTCTTCGATAAAAAGCGCCTTCATGGATGTCGATCGCGTCGAGGTGCTGCGCGGTCCCCAGCCCGTCTATTTTGGCCAGAATGCCACAGCCGGCGCCCTGAACATCACGTCCCGCAAGCCCGGACAGGAGTGGAGCGGCTCTCTGGATGGGGAATACGGTAACTTCGGTCGTCAGTCGATCGAAGCGGCTGTTGGCGGTCCGGTGACGGATACCTTCGGTATTCGATTGGCAGGTCGCTACGACACCCTCGAGGGCTATATGAAAGACTGGCTGACCGGTGACGATTTTCCCATGCGGGAATCCAAGATTGCGCGCGTGACCGCGCAGTGGACCCCGACGGACAGCTTTCAGGCATCGGTAAAATATGAAATTTCCGACTTGGATTTTGGCCCGCGGCCGCACGCGCTCATCCGCGATAAATTCCCGCCATCCACGTTTAATCTCGCGGACGGGGAAAGCGCCTATCTGACCGGAATTCCCGGGCTGGCCGTTCCCGGCATCCAGAACAGGCCCGTGGGTCTGATTGACAGCCTCGGCGTCTCCCGTCAAGGGCCGTTTCTTTCGCCCACAGGTTATACCCAGGCAAATACGAGAGACAGCGGCGGTTTCCTGGACATGACCGGGTGTACGCCGGGCATGCTGGACGCACCGGGGGTCATTCAGGGACCGGCGGATTTCCAGAATTGCAGATTTAACGAGGCTTCGGGTGCCGAGCCCTGGCACGCCGTACTCGATCTCACGTATGAGTTTGCTAACGGGATTCAGGTACAGTCGCTGAGCGGATTCAGCCACCAGGAATATTTTACCAGCCGATCGTCCGGTGGGCCGTTTGTCAGTAACCCGCGCTACCGCACTGAGAATCTGGATCAGTACAGCTCGGAACTGCGTTTCACCTCCCCGACGGGCGGTACCATCGAGTGGATGCTGGGCCTTTACTTGCAGGATAATGACCTCGATCTCACCTCGGATGTCTGGCGGCAAAATGCGCGCAGAGCAATCCGCGGTAACCGCTCGGCAGAGGAAGCCCGGTGGATCAGCGGATTCGCTACGTTGACGATTAACTTTGCTGACGAGCGATTCTCGCTTGATCTTGGGGGCCGCTATACCGAAATCGACAAGGAAGCCTGGTCGCAGAACGCGGCCGCTACATGGATTGTCTATGATCCGCTCACGGATGCCCCGTTCACGTTACCGTACGGAAGGAGTATTGGCTCGTCAGATTATACTCATCTGCAGAATGCACTCGTGATTGGACGGACACCCTACTACACGGACAGGGACGATTTTCCAGCCGGGTCAAGCGTGAGCTCCAGGCGCATCGGCAGTAACTACGCTACCATCAATGAAAATTCTTTCGACCCGCAAATCGTTTTTCGCTTTCGGCCAACGGACAACATCTCGACCTATCTAAAATACGCCACCGCGTTCAAGGCGGGCGGTTTCGATACGGCGGTGTCCGAGGTGACCATTGAAGAAGAAGACTTTACTTTTGACAATGAAAGCGCCCAGATAATCGAAGCAGGGATGCGGGGGACATTCCTGGATGGACGTGCGACGGGAGAAGTGACCCTGTTTTTCAGCGAGTTCGATGACCTTCAGGTATCGATGGTCGACCGGATCCTGGATCGCAATGTAACAAGAAATGCGGCGAAGTCGGAATCAAAGGGAATCGAGGCCTCTGGTCGCTTGGCGGTCAACGAGAACCTCACCCTCAGTGCCAGCGCTGTGTTAATGAATGCGGAGATCGTGAGTTTCCCGGATGGGGTGTGTACGACGACTGAAAGAGAACAGGATCTATGTGATCCCGACAACGATGCGATCATTGACCGTTCCGGCAACCCCGCCAGAAATGCCCCGGACTGGCAATTTGTCGGCAACGTGCGATATCAAAGGCCGATTTATGGCCGATTCAATACGACCTACGATGCGACGTTTAGCGCCTCCGATGAATATATCACCGACCGTGCGTGGTCAAGAACCATCAGAATGGACTCCGAGGTGGATCTGAATCTGTCGGTGTCTATCGGTGCGCTGGATGACGTCTGGAGACTGACCCTGTATGGTCGCAACCTGTTCGAGCCCAAGCCCACGTACTTCGCGGAAGACCACGAAATCGGGACCGGGGACGGCGGCCTGCTATTCGAGCCCTTAAGTGCGTCTAATTTTGCGAGTTACGGCATCAAGCTGAACTATAACTTTCTCTAAAAGCAATCGCGATGTCGGGGTACCAGGATCTGGTACCCCGGTCGCTTTTTTATCTTTCTCCTGTTCGTTTGCGTGAATTGTTGACTGGAACTTTCGCTGAGGCGGATAAATAAATGTCGTCGTTCGGCATTAAGACATTTATGGTGATCCTCGCGGGCGTTGTCGGCCTGCCCGTTCTTGCAGACGCCGACACCATCCCCGACGTCGAGTGGGTCAGCGGGGCGAAGTGGATTCATGTCTCCAGACCCGACATCGTCGAGGGATCTGCAGAAGTATTGTCCATTCCCGATATCCCCCTGCGTTCACAAGAGGTAATCCATCGGGTACGTGCTCTCGAGCTGGACTGGGATATTGCCGGCAGCGTTTATGAGCCGGAGGATACTGCGAGAATTCCAATGGATCCCGACGGGAAAAAAATCGGGATCTTCGTACTGCATGGGGGATCCGGTGACCATCGGGGCAAGGACAAGTTCGC
>JBFGQG010000411.1:0-3857 GCA_041564295.1 Anaerolineales bacterium
CAATCCTGCGAACTCCCCAGTTCATACGAGCATTAAAAAACACCGTGCTTTTTTCAATCGTTTCACAATTGATCATCATCGTGCTTTCCAATATCATGGCCGCCGTTTTCACACAGAACTTCAAAGGCAAATGGCTGGCACGCATGCTTATCATGCTCCCCTGGGCGACGCCGATTTCGCTTGGAGTGATCGGCTGGCTCTGGATGCTTGATTCGAAATTCAGCCCATTTGACTGGATCCTGGTTTATCTGAACCTCCTTGGTCCGGACACATTATTGGGCCCGGCGCGGCATATGAACTTTCTCGGAAGAGAAGGCCTGGCAATGGCGTCGGTGATCCTCGTGTACGTCTGGCGGAACCTTCCTCTCGCTTCCGTCATCCTGATGGCCGGCCTCACATCCATCGACCAGGACATCCTGGACCAGGCTGAAGTTGACGGGGCGCGCTTCTGGCGGATACACCTGTTGATCAAGATCCCGATGATCCTGCCGATCCTGTATATCTCCCTATTGTTCAGCCTGATTTTCACCTTTACGGACATGGCCGTCGTCTTCGTGCTCACCCGCGGTGGTCCGGTTTATTTCACGCAGGTGCTCGCAGTCTGGGCATATTTCAAAGGTATTGATGGGGGTGCGTTAGGTGAAGGGGCAGCGATTGCGCTGTTCTTTTTCCCGGTCCTGCTGGCTGTTGCCGTCACACTGTTGAGACTGGCCCGCCGGACGGAGGTGAATTGATGATTGCATTGAAACGCATATTCAATCGGCTCGTCATTTATTTGACTGTTTTGTTTTTCTGCCTGTTCTCCGCATTTCCGTTCCTTGTGATGATGATCAATACATTTAAGGATGATCGTGATCTCTACCGGCCTCAGAACAATCCCTTTATATACAATTTTCCGGCGACGCTTGATCATCTCAAATTCCTCTTTTCGTCCACAAATTACACCACCTTCGTCCAGAACTCCTTCGTCGTCGGCGTGGCCGTTGTGGTCATCACCCTGCTGATCTCCGTGCCAGCGGCATACAGCCTGGCCAGGTTGACAGGGAGGTGGGGCGAGCGGGCCGGGATCGGGATCTTCCTGGTGTACCTCGTTCCACCGACCCTCTTATTCCTGCCATTGTTCCGGATGGTGGTCGCATTGGGACTGAATGACAGCGTCTGGGCGCTGATCGTCGTTTATCCTACGATATCGATTCCTTTCAGCACGTGGTTGTTGATGGGATTTTTTAAATCGATCCCGCGCGATCTGGAAGAAGCTGCTCTTGTGGACGGGTACAGCCGGCTGTCTGCATTTATGAGAGTGATCCTGCCGCTCTCTACTTCAGGGATCATTGCGGTCGTCGTGTTCACATTCACGCTGACCCTGCATGAGTTTATCTATGCGCTCACTTTCATATCCTCATCGGCGAACAAGACCATCAGCGTCGGCGTCCCAATCGAACTGGTGCGAGGAGACGTATTCTTCTGGCAGTCGCTCCTGGCTGCAGCCATCCTCGTGGCAATCCCGGTTGGGTTCATATACAATCTATTTCTCGACCGGCTGGTAGAAGGCTTTACCATGGGAGCGGTCAAAGGGTAAGGTAATAAGAAACGCTCAAGTCCAGGTCGGGTGTGGGGGCACGCAAAAGGTGTAGAGAAATAACAAGATATTAATGGAGGATTCAGAATGGATTTAGGATTAAAAGACAAAGTTGCAATCGTTACCGCGGCCTCAAAAGGCCTCGGGAAGGCCGCTGCACGAGTCCTCTCGCGGGAAGGTGCGCATGTCGTGATGTGTGCTCGTAGCGAACTGGTCGAGACGACAGCGGAACAAATCCGGCACGAAACCGGGGGCGAAGTCACTGCGCTGAGAGTCGATGTCACGATACAGGAAGATGTAGACCGGCTCGTCAACACGGCCCTGGACCGATACGGGCAAATCGACATCCTGATCGTGAACTGCGGCGGACCCCGTCCGGGCGGTTTCCTGGACCTGACCCCGGCCGATTGGGAGGCCGCTTCGAACCTGACCATCATGAGCGCAGTGCGGCTTTGCTACGCAGCCGTCCCCCACATGGTTTCGGCCGGCACAGGCAGCATCGTCGCGACGCAGTCGTTTTCCGTCAAGCAGCCGATCGACAACCTCATCCTCTCGAACTCGCTTCGCCTTGCCGTGGTTGGGATTATGAAATGCCTGGCAAACGAACTCGGTCCGAAAGGGATCCGGGTCAACACCATCAACCCTGCCTGGACCTGGACGGAACGGATCGAACAGCTCATGACGGACCGGGCCGCGCGATTCGGCACCTCAGTAGAGGAGGAAAGCGCCAAAACGGTAACCGACATCCCGCTGGGCAGAATGGGCACCGTTGAGGAGTTCGGGAATGCGATTACCTGGCTCGCCTCCCCGGCGGCTTCCTTCATTCACGGGCATGCGCTCCTGTTCGATGGAGGTATTGTAAAGACCGCGCTATAGGACAAGCGACAAGATTTGACCCACCTGATCTACTCCGCAATTTCTTCGATCGACGGCTTTATCGAGGACGCACACGGCAGGTTCGATTGGGCAATGCCGGACGATGAAGTCCACGCGTATTTCAACGACCTCGAACGCACAATCGACACTTATCTCTACGGGCGCCGGATGTATGAAACGATGATGGTCTGGGAGACCGATCCCAGCATTGCAGCTTCTTCTCCCCTCATGCGCGATTTCGCGGAAACCTGGCAGGCAGCCGATAAAATCGTATTTTCAAGGACGCTGCAGACCGTCCCCACTTCCAGGACCCGGATCGAGCGCGATTTCAACCCGGAAACAATCAGTCGATTGAAAGCGTCAGTTGAACGCAACATCGCGATCGCCGGGCCCAACCTCGCGGCACATGCCTTTAAAGCCGGCTTGATCGACGAGTGCCACATGTTCCTCGTGCCGATCATCGTGGGAGGTGGCAAACCAGCTCTGCCTGAAAATATTCGCCTGGAACTGGAGCTTCTGGAGGAACACCGCTTCGACAGCGGCATGGTGCATCTACGCTACCAGGCCAGGGGAGACCGCCATTCCCAGACCTGAATTCATTCCAATGATGAATTAACGTCATGCATAACATCCTTGCACAGCTAGACCAAGCGGATAACGATTTTCCCCATCGAATGCCCCCCTGACACATGCTGCACCGCTTCGACCGTCTCTTCCAGCGGGTAGACCTTTTCAACATAAGGCTTCATATGGCCAGAGGCAAGGAGGTCTCTGAGGAATTCGAGATCCGTTTCCGTAATCTTCGCAATCCCCATGAACCCGACCGACTGCCCCCCTTTCTTTGAAAGCAGCGGCCCGAACAGCAATGCGCGGAAGATCTGGCCGATCGAACCACCCAGGACTACGCAGATTCCATTCGGGCGGAGGGCTTTTTTGTATTCAAAAGGAGAACGGTCCCCGTTGACTGCCAGGACCAGGTCGTAAGTGCTGCCGTCCCGGGCGAAATCTTCGTTTTTATAATCGATAACGCGGGCGGCCCCAAGCGCTCGCGCGTTTTCCACGTTCTGCGTGCTGCAGACCGCGGTGACCTCCGCTCCATACGCCCGGGCGATCTGCACGGCAAATGTACCCACAGCGCCTGAAGCGCCGTGAATAAGCACGCGCTGGCCTTCCGTGATCCCCCCTTTCCGCAATCCCTGGAGCGCAGAAACACCCGCCACCGGCACCGCCGCGGCAGCTTCAAATGTCACTTCGTCCGGTTTCAGCACAAGCCGGTTTGCCGATGCACAGGCATACTCCGCCAGGCTCCCCGGCGCGACGCCTAACACCTCGTTCCCCACCGTAAATTTGACGACGTCCCGGCCAACCCCCTCAACCACCCCTGACAGGTCTGAACAGAGGA
>JBFGQG010000412.1:0-3850 GCA_041564295.1 Anaerolineales bacterium
AACAACACGCTTCCCGCGGTGTCTTACGTTCTGGCTCTCGGTGCGACAGAACATCCTCTTACAAGCCTGGCCGCAGGGCAGCGGTTCACAAAGAACCTCGTCCAGGCGTTAATGGAGAGCAGCAGTTGGGACCACTCAGCATTTTTCCTCACTTATGACGATTGGGGGGGCTGGTATGACCACGTTCCCCCACCGCAGGTGGACGAATACGGCTACGGTTTCCGCGTGCCGACAATCCTTGTCAGCCCGTACGCTCGCAAAGGGCATATCGAGGGCGGTGAATATGATTTCACGTCAATGCTGAAGTTCATCGAATTCAACTGGTCGTTAGCGCCGCTTTCAGAGCGATCCTCTCGAGCGAACAACCTTATCCCGGCATTTGACTTTGACAGTCCTCCACGACCAGCTGAGATCCTGTCCTTCCACCGGCCCACAGGTGATGCCGAGGAGGCACAGCCGCGCAGAGCAGTCATATATATCTTCTACGGATCCGTGATTGTTTTGACCGGTATCGTCTTTGTACGCACATTGCGCAGAGATGATCATGCAGGTCGTCCGGAAACCGGTGAGCCAAACGGGGGTGAGGCATGAGCCGTACGGTGAAATTCCTCTCTGCAGCAATCGCCCTCGTCTGGACGATTCTGGCCGGTATACATACCGCCTCTGCCGGGCCGCGCAGTGGGGAAATGTATTTTTTGGACGCGCCGCGCTACAAAGTTGGCGATGATGTTTCGTTCACACTTTTTCTGATAACTGAGAAGGGCGCTCCATTGTTTGACCAGGCGATCAATTTTTATCTGAACGGGGTTTACGATACGACGCTGATGACGAATCAACTTGGTGCGGTACATTACAGGCCATCCAGGGCGCACGACGCCGGGAATTACGAGGTAGAAGCGTTTTACGGCGGCTACCAATTCGACGTGCCGGATTCTGTCAGGAAACGCTTTGAGGTCTCACCAGCGGAAATCGTTGTCCAGACCGTACCGACGCTCGAGGGATTGGAATTGCTGCTGGACGGGCAGCTCATACGCACCGGACCGGACGGACTCGTGCGCGTTCCTGTGAACTCCAGGGGAATTTACGATCTTGAGCTCCTGCCGAATATCGAATTGCTCGAAAGCCGGAATGCTGCCTTTGCCCAATGGTTCCCGAACGATTACAAAATGAAGACACAGGTGTATGTGCCGGGTATCACATGGGTGCAGGTGGGTTTCGAAGTGACCACGCCGTTCACCTTCACCTTTTTCGATTCTGAAGGCAACGCTATCAAGCCGGACCGGCTCGAATCGATGACCTTGCGCGGCAGCAACGGCATCGTGACAGAGATATCGCCTGATGAGGAGACCTGGCTGAACGTCAACCGGATCCTGGCACGTCTCAACGGCCTGGACAGCGCTACCGTCGCGCACAGCATCCAGAGCGTCGTCGTCGATGGATCCGAAGTGGTCAATCGCGGGCAGCAGCGATTCATCCACTCCACAGGTCAGGCCGTCCGGATTGAACTGCTGCTGTACGATGTCCGGTTCTACGGAGAAGACGTCTTCCTTGGTACACCAAACGGAACCGGACTTTATCTGGAAATGCCGGATGGAGAGACGCAGTTTTACCCATTTGATTCAGACCGTTCGGTCACAATTTCGGACCTGGCGCGCGGCGAATATTTTGCACGGATCGAGGCGCAAGGTGGGATAGGTTTGCGCTTTCCCCTGGTTGTTTCAAGAAGCCAGGAAGTCCGTTTACCCGTAATAAGCTACCTTGATGTTCTCCTGTCGATTTTTCTTGGGTCGTCTCTGATCTTCGGACTTCCGCTGATCGGGCGCCGGCACAGGGTGATCGCGTTTCTGACCGGCAGGGAAACACATCACCAGGGTAGATTTTGATGTTCGGATCAAATTTTAAGAAACCAGGCATGTTCAGGTCCGCCGGCAGCATTGTTGCAACGGCCGGGGTTACGCTTGCTGCACTTCTAAATTTTATTTTTCCCGCATTCGCGCAGGATGGCAGCGGGTCAGGTCAACCGATTCCGATTCTTGCTTATTATTACATCTGGTTTGAACAGAACTCCTGGAACCGTGCTAAGACGGATTACCCGATCCTGGGGAATTATTCCTCCGACGACCGGCTTATCATGGAGCAGCACGTTGACTGGGCGAAAGAGTCGGGGATCGACGGGTTCATCGTCAGTTGGAAACATACTGACGTCCTTGACCTGCGTCTTGCCCAGCTTATTGACGTGGCCGCAGAAAAGGATTTCAAATTATTGATGATCTACCAGGGGCTGGATTTCGAAAGAGATCCGCTTCCTGCTGCACGTGTCCGGTTCGACATGCGATGGTTTATCGAACACTATGGCGACCATCCGGTTTTTGACATGTTCGGAAAGCCTGTCATGATCTGGTCCGGAACGTGGAAATTCAGCGAAGAGGATATCGCCCTGGTCGCAGATTCCGTGCGCGATAGCCTGCTGCTCCTCGGGACGGAGCGAAACGTCGACGGCTACCTGCGATTGGCGAATTACATGGATGGTAATGCATATTATTGGTCTTCCGTTAACCCGGAAACTTTCTCAGGTTACCAGCAGAAGCTTAATGGGATGGCAGCTGCGATCCATGCGCGCGGCGGTCTATGGATCGCCCCGGCGGCTCCGGGATTCGATGCTCGACTGATCGGTGGAAGCCGGGTCGTCGATCGCCTTGACGGCCAGACCCTGCAAACGCAGCTACAGGTCGCATTCAACTCTACTCCGGATGCTATTGGTTTGATCAGCTGGAACGAATTCAGCGAAAATACGCACATCGAGCCCAGCCAGAATTACGCTATGCGATACCTGGAAGTCCTCGCGGATTTCAATGAAGTCTATCTTCCGGTTTTTGATACCTTCAATTCCAGCGACCCGCCGCCTCAACAAGAAGGCGGACCGTCACGCGCAGCAATTGACATGCGGGGCGGGATTTTCGTAGCAGTTTCCGGGGCAGTGCTGTTATTTCTCTTGGGCCTGACGGCGATACAGCGAAGAAAATGAGAGTTTTTTCAAGTAGTCCATTGGAAGGATTAGTTTTCAATTGAAAAATGCTAAGATTGGATATGAAATCCCGGTACTGGGCCTTGCTACCCGTCCTCTTCATGCTTTCAGCCTGCCAGGCCCGGTTTCAACCACAAGAGCCGTCTACGCCTGATCCGCAAACAACTGACAAGGTGGAGACAACGCCTGTGGTTGAAGTCGTTGTTGAAACTGAAGAGGTTCGTGGCGAGAAAGAAGAAATTCCAATCTGCCCCTCCCAGACGGCGGTCAATCCTATCGGAGAGTCCATCGCCGACGAATATGATTTTGTAACTTATGACGATGTGATGGCGTGGTTCTGTGAGGGGGCGGCGTTTGAAGATATCGTCGTCGCGCTGGAGACAGAAGCACTGACGGATACGCCGGCTGAAGAAATGCTCCAGATGCTTGCAGATGGTTTCACATGGGAAGAAATATGGTTCGTTGTTGGGCTGGAATAATGGAAATCTAATTAAGGAGGTTGATATGATGAAATTCTCGAAACACGTATTTTTTGTAATCATCCTTGCGCTTCTCGCAGTAGTACCTGCTTTCGCTAAACCTGGTTTTATTAATCTTAAAGGCGAAGTATTGGAACTGGATGAGGCTACTTTGTCCGTGACACTTGAAACGCACAAGGGTGAAACATTTGTCGTCATCATGCCGGAAACGGTAGACTTCACATTACTGGAGGTCGGCGATACACTGCTAGTAAAGGGTGAAGTTCAGGAAGACGGCACGGTCCTAGCAGACCGCGTCATGTGGATCGGTGCAAAGAATGATGATGGGGCAGGCGACGACACAGGG
>JBFGQG010000413.1:0-3805 GCA_041564295.1 Anaerolineales bacterium
GCCTCGGAATACGAAGATCTCGGCTTGATGGCCTTCCTTGAAAACGTTGCGTTGATCTCTGACCAGGATACGCTGGAAGACAATGCCAACGTCCCGACCATGCTGACTCTCCATGCAGCGAAGGGTCTCGAATTTCCAATCGTTATTATTGTCGGACTGGAAGACGGAACGCTTCCGCATTCACGCTCATTCGATGATCCGGAAGCGATGGAGGAAGAACGCCGGCTGCTGTACGTGGGCCTCACCCGGGCTGAGAACGGCATTTACCTCTTATACTCCCAGAACCGGTCTGCGTACGGCTACACCGAACCGACAGACCCTTCACGCTTCCTGGCCGACATCCCGGTAGATCTCATCAGCGGCGCGGCCGCCAGGCCGCGGATACGCTCAAAAGTCTCGCGGGAATCCGTGCAGTCCTTGCGCTGGGACAATGCTGCCAGTGACGGGAAAGCCTCCGCACCGGTGAAAAGGAAATATGCTGCCGGAATGAAAGTCCACCATGCCACCTGGGGCGAGGGGATGGTCCTGAACAGCCGCCTCATGGATGGTGATGAGACCATCGACATTTTCTTCGAAAAAGTCGGATTGAAACGGGTCGCCGCTTCTCTGGCCCGCCTGGATATCATGGATAAATAATTTGGCGGCAGGCAAGAGACACACTCTGTTGATGTACGACCGCACAATGGACCGGCTTTGGCGCGGCACGCTGCTGTTAGGCCTGGGAATATTTGCAGTGTGGTGGTTTGGTGGGAACCTGACAACGTATTATCGTCCTCAAATCGATCCAATCTTGCTTGGCGCCGCCGGTTTTATGACCGCATTTGGAATTTTTGCCTTTCTGGCTCGAAAAATGGGATATGTGCGCGTTTTTGACAATTATTTCCTTGTCGCTACGCCGTTTTTTCGATTCAAGACCTCTTTTAAACGGGTACGGGATATAAGGACCGCCGAATTTCACAGGGTTTTCGACCTTGAAGGGCTACGCTGGGCGGAGGATCAATATACTGGACCGCTTATCGGAAAGACTGCAGTTGTGGTCAGGTTGAAAAGCTACCCGGTTTCAGAGCGTATTTTGCGAATGTTTTTCCATCATTATATGTTTTCACCCCAGGAGACGGAACTTGTGCTGTTGGTAGACGACTGGATGGCGCTCAGCCTTGAATTCGACAGCCGCTACACCATGTACCAGCAGCGAGTGGCACAGTTAGCCAGGCGGCGCAGTCTCAGGGGCTGAGCTTCTTTAATTTCTGGACCGGGCTCAAATTTTAGAAGCAGCTACCGGGAGCGCAATAGTGAATGCTGTGCCCACGTTCTCTTTCGATTCGCACCATATCCTTCCGCTGTGGTTTTCGACAATCGCCTGCGCGAAGGAAAGGCCGAGACCGGTTCCCGGCAGATCCACCGGAATATTGCTTCCTCGAAATTGCTTTTCGAAAATGAAGGGGATTTCAATCACGGGGATGCCTATCCCCTGGTCTTCCACGCGTATGTGCACCTCGCCGCCGGACAAGAAGCCCGAGACAATGATTTCTTTGCCTTCTGCAGAAAACCTGTGAGCATTGTCGATCAAATTGCAGAGCAATAAATGCAGCCTGGAAAGCCTCCCGCGGACCGGTGGCAGCGCCGGTGCTATTTCAACCCGGACAGACTGTTGCTTTTTGTCTATCGATTTCTGCAGAACACTCACCGCCATTTCCACGACCTGCCTGATGTCAACGCTGTCCATTGGGCTGTTGGTATCCGATTCGATCTTTCCCAGGTGGAGCAAGTCATCGATCAGCTTTGTAATCGTATTGACGCTGACCTGAACCCGGTGGATGAAGCGCTCCTGCTCGGTATTTACCGGGCCGACCTTGGCGATTAATTCGACATAACCGAGGACTGCCGTCAAGGGGGAACGCAAATCGTGTGAGATTGCGTGCATCATATCGTCTTTTAACCTTTCGAGGTCATTAAACTTTGTGACATAATGCAAAGTTGCCACTTTGCCCCCACCCTCGAGGGGGAAAATTTGGGCCGAATAGTGTTGTCCCGGTGAAGGTTCTAAAAGAACACGTGTGAACCCTGGTTGGTTAGGAATGCGGATCGCTTCGACGAGCTCTGGCAAATCGATGACTTCGGAGATCGATTTGCCGCGCCAGGCGGTCTGCCGGAGCTTCAGGATCTCGATCGCCGAAGCATTTAATAAGGAAAGTCGATTATTCGAGTCGGTGACGATCAATCCATCCGTGCGCGTGGCAACGCCGGCCTGCATTTCTTCTGATGTATTCAAGCCCAGGGCCCAGCTTTTCAGCCTCTGGTAATGATCGACTGCGTTGTGGACCGTCTGCATCAGTGCGTCTTTATCAGGGTTCGACGGCAGGTACGCAAAGGCATCTTCAAAACAGGGTGACAATGTGGAGGATTCTTGAGATTTGCTGCCGTAGATCATTATGACCGGCACTGCAGGAAGGTGTTTTCTGAAATATACCAACCGTTCAGCAGCACTTTCGTGCTCCGGTTTGGAGAGAACAATCGCACGATAATCAGATCCTGGGCTGGGTTGACCTCCTGGTTCGATAGAAACTTCAAACCCCCCTTTTATGAGGTGGTCCTTGATGCGCTTTCGCGCTGACTCATCATCGATAACAACGAGAATTGACTCGCCGGACATTGTGTTAGATATTTGCGACCTTATTCGCGCTATCCAGAGCTCTTTGAAGCGATTGCGCCCGTTCTTCCAAAGCTTTAAAGAGCCGGGCATTAACCAAGGAAATGGCTGCATAATCCGCAACAGCTTCAAGCAGGTCGATCTCGGATTTTGTGAAGGGGACGTCCTCTTTACGGATTGATACCAAAAGTCCGATCGTCTCTTTCTGTGCTTTGACCGGAACGACTATCACCGATCGGCCTAGCTGTGCGATGTTGAAGTGATTTAGCGCAATACCGTTTATCGTCAGGGTTTCACCTGAAAGGGCAACGAGGGAGCTGATGCCGTCGTCCATCTCGCGGTTCAGGTAAACGGAAAGAGATTGCGGCAAATTGTGGTACGCTGCAAGGATAAATTTCTTCTTCTCATTCCGTGTGAGAAGATAACCGCGCTGCGCTTCTATAACACGGACAGCACCATCCACGATGATTTTGTATAGTTCTTGCTGGTTCGTTGTGGATGTCAACGCCTTCCCCAGCGCAAAAATTGTCGTCAATTCACGCACGCGACGGGCCATCTCCTGGTTTGCTAATTCCAATTTTCTTGCTAGAAGTTCGCGCTCTTTCGTCGAGCGCACCGTCTGAAGGCAGCGTTCCACGATTGCGACGATTTCCGTCTCGCGCAGTGGTTTGCTCATGTAATCTGTTGCGCCAAGACGAAATGCGGCGATCACGTCGTTTTCCTGGCCAGCATTGGCGACAATGATCACAGGAGTCTTGATGTTTTGCGATTGGAGGGCGACCAGAAGATCTTTTCCGCTGAGGTCCGGCAGCTGTGAATTCGTGATAATTAAATCCGGGTTGAAAGTCAGCGCAAGCTGGATCCCCGTGCTTGCCAGTTCGGCTGTTTTGACGTTGAATCCGATCGGTCGGAGCGCCTGGCGAGCGATCAGGTCGCGGTCTTCGAGGCTGTTTTCAACGACGAGAATTTTTTCCTGGGAAGGGTCAGGAGCCATGCCCTATAATAGCATGATTGTTTTTTTTATGCGTATGGAGCGACTTCATCCTTTCGTCCTAATCCGTTTTCTACTTTTGCTGCTTCAAGTACAACCTGGGCTTGAATTAAGGTTAGATGAAGAACTGTCCTGAATTATTGACGGGCGTGGCGCAAAAGGCA
>JBFGQG010000414.1:0-3793 GCA_041564295.1 Anaerolineales bacterium
GGCACCGCCTCTGCTGGGCTCCGCAGCATGGCGATCAAGTTTTGGTTCTCGGGGCCGAATACTGGCTGCGTTTCAAAAAAGCGTTCGAGCTCCTCGATGATGTGCGGGAATAGCGCCTTGGCCTTCAGTCGATCCGTATTGAAAAGCTCGTCATAAGGAGAATACGCTGGATTGGAGTCTGCGAGCCAGAGTAACAGCAGTTCTTCGAGCAACAGCTCGCGATTTGGAACGTTGTCATCGGAGCCCTCCAGGTACTCCTGGGGGGTTACCCTCCGATGATAAACTGCCAAGGGTGGAAATTCATCAATAAACAGCAGAAGCGTTTCATCAAGCTCTTCCGGATCCACATGCTCTTGCAGCCATTTCAAGGCCTCTCGACCTGCCAGTGGGGCTTTCTGCTCACGATACAGGTGAATGACCAGATGTAGGATCTCGTCGATCAGGCCCATCGCTCCGATTTGCCCCGCCTGCACCGCTTGTTCGGGAAAATTCATCAGGTCGCGTGCCCGGTTCATGCGTTCTGCAAAGAGTCTGATGGCGTGAAAGTTTGGAAAGATGGCCTTCCCGCGCGCAGAATACAAGGATTCAGGAAATTGATAACGGTCTCGGGCGGTCCTTGAAATATGGAATTCAAAGGACGGCTCTGGAATTCTATTTTGAGACTGGATGTCCACGGCAGCTCCGGTCGAATTCTGGGATCGGCCAGGAAATCTGGAGCGTATGCAACGCTCGCCGCCCGGCCTTTGGTAAAGTATTATAGGGTGCATTTAGTATTACGAACAGTCATGAATTGTCGCCATGGGAAACGAGGGTCAGATTTTCCATGAACGCTTCAAACTGCAGTCCTCATCCACGGCCAATTCTACTCAACGTATCTGCAACAAGAGAGTCAAGGAGAAGCTCATGACGTTTTTGGGGTTGAATTCGGATCAATGGCAGCAAATCGCACTGTCCCTCGGCATTGTGGTTGCGGCTATTCTGCTGGGCAGATGGATCATCGGGTTCCTGCTCAATCGTGTGCTCGCACGGCTGGTGCGCCGGACCAGGACAGAACTGGACAACCTGATTATCGATACGGTTCGTCCAACCCTGTATCTCTTGCTGATTGTGATTGCCATCCAATCCGGTTTTGCGCGGCTGCCCTTCCTTCTCAGTGCGGAGCAATTGAACGATTATCTGTTCGTATTGTATTTTCTGACAGGGTTTGCGTTTGTCTGGATTCTGGCGATGCGGGTGTTCGAATGGTACGGTGCCGAGGTCGCTCCGAAAACTGAGTCGGAGCTGGATGAGCAACTCATTCCATTCTTCAGCCGCGTGGCCCGGATCATCCTTACGATTCTCGGTGCGATCATCCTGCTGGATAAATATGGCGTGGATGTCAGCGGACTGGTCACCACGCTTGGCATCGGATCGCTGGCGATTGCCTTGGCGGCGCAGGAGGCATTGGCCGATACGATCGCCGGTTTTGTCATCATGATCGACCGGCCTTTCCGAATCGGCGACCGAATTGAAATTCAAGACCTGGACACCTGGGGCGATGTGGTCGATATCGGGCTGCGCAGCTCGCGAGTCCGCACCCGGGACAATCGCATGGTTATCGTTCCTAACTCGGTGATCGGAAAGAGCCTGGTTGTCAATTACTCTTATCCTGATACGCTCTATCGGATTCAGATTCATATCGGGGTGGGTTACGGGACCGATCTTGAAGAAGCCCGGGACACGATGGTCGAGGCGGTCCGCAAGGTTGAAGGTGTGTCCTCCGCCCATCCGGTGGAAGCGCTGTTTCTCGAGTTTGGTGATTCCGCCCTGATTTTTCGGGTCCGGTGGTGGCTCGACTCCTATTATGACACGCGGCGCATGTTTGACGCCGTCAACACGGCAATTTACAATGCGCTCACGTCAAAAAAGATCGACATCCCGTACCCGCAGCGAGATCTCCATCATAAAATCGATGTTGAGTCTGCCGGCCGTTTGTCCGGTATGATCCGGCCCGGTTAAACGCAGTCCCTTCTGCGTTCCGTCGGTAGTGAAGATGAACGCAAATTGCGTCGGTGCTCGCCTTCTGGGCCCACCTTGCCAGGCTGCAGGCCAGCCCGCCTGTGTAAGGATTTTGGCAACGGCGTCGTCAAAGGGGGTGGATTTCAAGATGGTTTGTGCTTCTACGCGTTCGAAAAATCGTGAATCATGGCAAACAATAAGCGCCGACCGAAAAACAAACCCACTCAGGGTAAGCGCCAGCAGCGGGAGCAAAAACGAAGGGACAGGCGGCAGCGCAGCCTGATCGTTGCTATGCTGATTGTAGGGTTGATTTTGATTGGTGCGTTTTCTTTCTGGCCCAGGAATGCCGGGATCGAGCTTCCGGAAGGCCGTCTGAACGATGAGCCCGCCCGCGGCCCGGATACAGCCCCGGTTACGATTATTGAGTATGGCGATTTTGGCTGTCCTGCTTGTCGCGCATGGCACCAGGCTGGGGTACTTGACCTGATCGAGGAGACCTATGGTGAAGACGTCCGTATTGTCTGGCGCGACCTTCCGATCATCACCGCCCACTCCCCCAAGGCGGCCGAAGCTGCCCAGTGTGCGCACGACCAGGGCAAGTTTTGGGAGTACCACGATATCTTGTTTGGCCGAGCCCCGCGGTTTTCGGTTTCGGAGCTGAAGACTTACGCAGAAGATATCGGGCTGGATGTATCCCAGTTCAATGTGTGTCTCGATTCGGGTCTACACGAGGCGACCGTCGATCATGATATGCGTGCAGCTTTTGGAGCAGGTTTGCGCGGGACGCCGGCATTCGTTGTAAACGGTATGCCACTTGTCGGAACGACGCCGCAGCGCATGGTCGAAATAATCGAATCGCTGCTTGCCAACCAGTGAACCAAAACAATTGGTACGAGACATCGGCAAAACCCATTTTGGAGAGATGAACTGATGCATACCCTGCAAGATTTCCGGCTTTCAAAGGATGATTTTTTTGAGACTCATCCCCAGAGCCCCCTAACCCATGAGCAACGGCATCAATTTAATGGGCTCAGCTATTACGACGAAGATCCCGATCTCCGCCTGGAAGTCGAATTAGAGCGCTTCGGCGATCAACAGCCGATCACGATGCAAACTTCAACCGGAGACTATCAGCAGTACGTGCGGTATGGGCGCTTTACATTTGATGTTGACGGTGACGAAGCCCAACTAACGATCTACAGCGGCCAGCATGGCTATTTCTTGCCCTTCGTGGATTCAGAGGCCGGTAAGGAAACCTACGGCGCCGGCCGCTACCTGGAACCAGAGCAGCTGCCCAACGGCAAATTTCTGGTCGATTTCAACTACGCCTATAACCCGTACTGCGCCTACAACGAGTTGTATTCCTGCCCGATCCCCCCCGCTGAGAATCGGTTGAAGGTGCCCATCCGCGCAGGTGAGAAGAACTTTGAATAGGCCGGATTGGCTGGTACCTGGACGCGCCCATTGGGTTGTTGCCGCCCTGGTCATTTTGCTGGCGGCCTGCGCCCCTGCGTCGGAATCGAGCGAACCGCAGCCTGCGGGATCGCAACCCGGCGGCGATACGGGTCTCGTACAGGTCCCGACCGCTACTGCACCTGTTTCGGAAGAAGAACAGTACCAGATCGTGACCCTATTGCCCAGGGATGCCATTCCAGCGATAGATGATCCGATATTTATCAGCGCCGCCGAGGCTGCTGAGGAGTACCGCCCCGACGAGTTGGTGATTGGTGTGTCCTTCGAAGGCGACAGCCGGGCTTACTCGGTCGAGCTGCTGTCCACCCACGAAATTGTCAAC
>JBFGQG010000415.1:0-3783 GCA_041564295.1 Anaerolineales bacterium
ACCGCCGGACGATGTTCACGCCAACCTGTGCATCGTCGTTATCCATTTTCATACCGTCGAGGGCTTTGAGGGCGTTGATAAGCGCCACACCGCCGCCTGGGACGATTCCGTCTTCAATCGCAGCGCGGGTTGCCGAAACGGCGTCTTCCACGCGGTGCTTCTTTTCTTTCAGTTCGGTCTCTGTCGCTGCGCCGACGCGGATCACGGCGACGCCACCGGCAAGTTTGGCCAGGCGTTCGTTGAGCTTTTCTTTATCGTAATCGCTTGTGGAGTTCGAAATCTCGACGCGGATCTGCTCGATGCGCGCCTTGATCATATCGCTGTCGCCCTTCCCGCCGACAATCGTGGTGTCTTCCTTGGAAGAGACGACCTTTTCCGCGCGGCCGAGATCGGCAACGGTCACTGTTTCCAGTTTGCGGCCGGTCTCTTCGGAAATCACGGTTGCACCTGTCAGGATCGCAATGTCCTGCAGCATGGCTTTACGACGGTCGCCGAAACCGGGGGCTTTGACAGCCAGGACGTTGAGCATGCCGCGGATCTTGTTGAGGACGAGCGTAGCAAGGGCTTCACCGTCGATATCTTCGGCGATGATGACCAGTTCACGCTTACCGAGCTGGACGAGTTTTTCGAGCACCGGAACGATGTCAGCAGCGGCTGAAACCTTTTTGTCGTGGATCAGCAGGTACGGTTCGTTGATGACCGATTCCATGTGCTCAGCATCGGTGATGAAATACGGGGAGATATATCCCCGGTCGAACTGCATACCTTCTACGTATTCGGTTTCAAATTCGAGGCCGCGGGATTCTTCAACAGTGATAACGCCGTCGTTGCCGACCTTATCGAACACGTCAGCGATGAGCTCACCAATGTTGCGGTCCTGGGCGGAGATGGAGGCAACATTCGCCATTTCTTCCTTTGTGGTGACTTCGATCGCGTCTCTGCTGATCATTTCGGTGATCGCCTTGGTTGCAGCTTCAATGCCGCGCTTGACCATCATCGGGTTTGCACCAGCAGCGACACTCTTCAGACCCTCGGTAACGATTGCGTGAGCGAGGACAGTCGAGGTGGTCGTGCCGTCACCGGCAATATCGTTTGTCTTGGTCGCGGCTTCCTTGAGGAGCTGGACGCCCATATTCTCATAGGGGTCTTCCAGTTCAATTTCTTTTGCAACGGTCACGCCGTCGTGGGTGACTGTTGGGGAGCCAAATTTTCGGTCCAGTGCGACGTTCCGGCCTTTCGGGCCGAGTGTGGTTGCTACCGCTTTAGCGAGCATGTCCATACCGGACTGCAGCTTTCGGCGGGCTTCTTCTGAAAATACAAGTTGTTTAGCCATTTTTAATTATCCTCCGAATATCCAGAATTACTCTTTAACAATCGCCAGGAGATCGCTCTCGCGCAGGATCAGCAGTTTTTTGCCGTCCAGTTTAAACTCGGTACCCGCATACTTAGCGAACAGGACCGTATCTCCTTCTGAGACGTCCAACGCAACTCGATCGCCTTTGTCGTTTCGTTCGCCGGGGCCAGCCGCGAGGACTTTGCCGCGCTGGGGTTTCTCTTTAGCGGTTTCGGGAAGGACAATACCGCCGGCAGTAACTTCTTCCTGCTCGATGGGTTCGACAACAACCCGGTTGCCCAAGGGTTTCAGTGAAATGGACATTGTTACCTCCAATTTGTTGATGTATTCACAATTTAGCACTCTATGACCAAGAGTGCTAATTCCGTGTCAAATAATACACAGGTTCAAAATAAGCGTCAAGTGATCGTTAATAAAATCCCCCATTTTATCGGTTTATTCTTACAAAAATCTGAGATTTGGGAGCGGTATTGGGGAAAAAGACCCCTGAGCTTACTGCGTGCCTTCCAGAATGGCGCAAATATTCCGGTTTTCGGCGATGATCCCTGCGACGACTGGATTGGATCCATAAGCCTGTTCGACCTGGTTTAAAACCGGATAAGCATCAGGGCAGAAATTGAGTGCGGCTAAAACAGAGCCGTATTGAAGATAATAAAAAGCGACTTCCAAGGAAGTGAGCGGCAGCCCGGCGACGCCCACCGAGGCAATTTCGTTCTCCTCTGCCGTGCAGCCGTACGTGGCACATTTCAGCACATTCATGGCCGTCTCAAAGTTGCGTCCTTGCACGTAAATGATCCCTAACTGGCCATAGGTGTTGGCATCCGTCGGGTTGAATTCGAGTGCTCTTTCAGCATTGCGAGATGCGATAAAGAACTCGCCTTGCTGGGCATATGTCTTTGCGATCGCGAGATAGGGTAAAGGGTCCGGGACACCGATGGCCGAATTGATTCCGGCGGCTTTGTCAAAGGCTTCGAGCGCCAGATTGTAGAACTGTTTCGCAGTCAATGAGTTGGGATCGGCTTGCTGTTGGGCTATCGTGCGGTAGTTGTACCCCATATAGAGGTAAAGGAAGGTCATATTCGGGGTAAATTCAGCAGCTTTCTGGTAAGACTCGACAGCATTCAGATAGAGCCCGAGCGTTTCCAGGATCTGACCGCTCACGCGGTATGCGTCCATAACTTGGGGGTCTTTTTCGAGCACAGCATCAATCGTCTGTTTGGCCTGGGTCCATTTCTGCTGGTCGACCAGCACTTCGGCGTAATACACCTGGGCAAGCAGGTTGTTCGCATCCAGCTGGATAGCGATTCCGGCTGTGTTTTCTGCCTGGAAGAGGAGGTCCTCGCGGGTCTCATCATCCACCAGGTTGCCGTTCGCATTCCAATCCAACACAAAAGAGCGCACAGCTTGGACATAGCTGTCGCGGGGCGCGGCCTGGGCAGCTTCATTGATGATTGCCATTGCTTGCTGCAGGCGTTCCGAACGTTGCGCGTCTGAGGTCTGGAGGGCGGAGGAGTACGTCAGCACCTGTGCGAGCTCCGCTTTCAATTTGACGTTGGACGGATCCACTACGATAGCATCCTGGTAGGCTTTAATGGCTGCGTCGAGGTTTCCGGCTTCAAAGAACGCCTGCCCTTCGAGGACGAAGGAATTCGCGGTTCGTGTAGCAGTCGGCGTTGCCTGGAAAAGCGGTTCGATATCGCCGCTTTCCACCTGAAGCAGGATCCAAAGGCCAAAAACGATCAGGCCGGCCCAGATGAGCAGCCGCCAGGGCGTCTTATTGCCCGGTCGAAAAGAAAGTCGATCCTCAGAGAGATTCATTGTTAACAGTGATCAAGCGTGGAAAACGTGGATAATCAAGGGGTCGCTTCAGGTGTGGCTGTAAGTTCTTCTTCATTCGGTACCGCTGTGATCTCGCCAAGCGCTTCCTGGCACTGGCGGATCCCTTCCGTCGCATTGAAGACCGCCACTTCGTCCGTCGGGACACCGGATAAGATTGCGGTGAAGATGGGCACTGCCTGGCTGCACTGGCGGGTTTTCAGCAGCGCGAAACCGTATATTGTGTAAAACCGGATCGTTTGCGCATTAGGAGAAAGGGGGATGTTCTCTACCGCGATGCGAAGTTCCGGAATAGCTTCCTGGTATTCGAAATTCTGATAGCGGGCTTCGCCCAGGTTTCCATGAAGCACCGGGTCGGAAGGATCGTCCTGAACAGCCTCTTCCGCAAACTGAATGGCTTTCGCATATTGCCCAACGATGAGGTAAGTGCGCGAGATCAGGTAATCAGGCAGTGGGTCAGCCGGGTTCAGCGCATTTGCGCGGATGTATTCGTTTACAGCCTGGTCGTAATCCCCTAAAGCATAGTAATTGAGGCCCATCAAGATATGCAGGTCTGCAATATTGCCGTTCATCGCCAGAGCAGACTGGAATTC
>JBFGQG010000416.1:0-3773 GCA_041564295.1 Anaerolineales bacterium
ACGCCAGGGAAAACAGCAGGCTGAAAGAAAGTGCAAAGAACGCGAAAAATCCGGGGCCCATGCCGATACCGGACAGGGCCGCCCGAAGCATATCGGGGGGCCAGATCTTGTCGTCCGGGAGGATCGCCAGCGGCTCCCGGACGGCAAGTCGAACCGTGATGGCCAGGTCGAATAGCGCAAGCAGGCTCAACATCAGCCCGCAAAGCAATCCGGCAGGCCGGATCAACCGAAAAAGCCAGGGGAAAACAGGCGTTTTTTCCGTCATCGTATCTCAACGAGAGCACCAGCAGATATTTTATCCACAGCACACCCGCGTCTTCCTGTTATCGGAAAACCGGTATTTTGTTCATGCATTAGGGAGCGATGAATGAAGAGATCCATTGCCGGTAAAGATGTCCGGATTCTATCCGAATTGTGTCCGGAAACCGTTACGAATATCGTTACCCGGGATTCCACGTCTCAATTAGTATAATCCTCTTTTTTTCAAAACCGTCGAAAAGTTAGGCGGGGTCTGGCTGTGTTCACCACCGTTGTTGTCCATTTCGACCAAAATTTAGCGCTCAAGCTCACAAATCCGAACCTCCGATATCGTTTATCCTGCTCAACTTAAATGGTAAAACAATCTGGAACAGGTAAAGGTGCCTTTCATCCAGACAGACGACGTTCATAGATCTCCCGATATGGATATTTTTCCGAGAGTTTCATCACCACGCTTCTTGCGGTTTTGATGATCTTCCCGGCCAGAAAGATGTACTTCAAACGAAAAGTCTTGATCTGCTGACGGTATTCCGTTGTTCTCAGGAAGTCGATCTTGAACAGTAAGAAAAGATTGTAAGCCAACATCATCAACTGAAATATCGCTTCATTCGACCAAAATGATTTGAGCAACAATCGGCCAACGGCCATGTCATACTTGGCCTCCTTGATATAATTCTCGCTGTTGCCCCGTTTCTGATAGAAATCGACCACTTCCTCAGGGGACAGGTCTGTGTTGGTCACAAAAAAGGAATAGGCGTATTCTTCACCTCCCAGGAAGGATAATTGCGTTCTGTCTTGTTTCTCTTTCAACACCCGCGATATTACATACCTTCGGTCTTTCTTCCATGTGTTCAGGGAGGTAACAAGTTCTGTGGTTTCCTGGTTTTCTTCATCTGCACCAAAGGTGAGATCTGGATCGATGGCCTGAGCCACGAGAGTCGGATACGCTTTCCCCTTGATCACATACCTGCAGCCCAGCGCTTCGATCGTTTCCAGAATATCTTCATCAAAGTAACCACTGTCCATGCGAAATGTGACTTCCAACTCCTTTTCTTTGATGTGGGCGATGATCTCCTGAATCATGTCTGCTGCGCCATTGGCTGTATAGGTGTCGCCGCTTCTTACATAGCCCGTCACTTAAGCCTTGAGTTCATCACAGAAAGCAAACTGTATGTTGTAACAAGGGTTGCCAGGTTTTTTAGGATTGTATCCTTTGGCAGTCCCTTCCTGGTGACCTTCCACATTGACCACGCTGCTGTCAATGTCAATGGTGATGGATGTCTGTTTTCGCCTCCTCAGAAGTTTTCCGAAGACCTTGAAGTTAATTTCTCTCAGCATTTGAGTCGTCTTGTAGCTGAAGTTCCCCAAGAATCGCGATACAGTTTCCGGTTCTTTGATCGAAATGTCAAACTCGTTGATCAGGGGATCGCTTTGCAGCAGTTTCAGCCGTTCCAGTTTGTCAATGCCAATCAAGTTGCCGCAGAGCATGGTCTTGATGTGGTTCATTTTGATCTTGTTGGTCGATTGGTTCTCAAAAACCAGAACATGATCGATCAGGTCGAAGACCCCATTTCTCCTGGCATGCTCAAACAACAGAAGTAAACCGGCATTCGAGGTGAGGTTCCTGGCTGAGAATTCGATTCTATTGATCACATCCACATCCTATATCGCAAGATTCATTTCGATTCAGCATTTTAACATGCAACTCTTCAGCGATATTTGTTTCACCCAATGGGTGAACATCAGGGCCTGAATCCAGATCTTTGTTTTTCAATCCCGCTGTACTAAAACGCCATATTTTCTTCCAAAACGACCGAAAATGGGCTCAAATGGCATCATTTTGCCTCGAAATGACGGTTATTCCCTTCGAAAGCCTTTCCTTTACCGATTGGGGGACGTAGAAACCGGGTTTAACTTTCTTTTCCGGGGACATTGCATGCGATGATTTCCTTGACAAGGTTTATAATGAGGAGTGCTTGACCGAAGCCTTGAAGTCGAGGTTTCGGTAAGTTTTAGTGTTTTATAACCATCAAGACTTAAGGAGAATCGCTATATGATTAAAGTCGAAGCAAAGCCAAACGAATCTGAAGTACAACTCTTCCGCCGGTTTAAAGGCAAAGTCGCCAAATCCGGCGTTTTATCGGATGTAAGGAAGAAACGCTGGCATATCCCGAAGAGTGAAGTTCGAAGAATGGAAAAAAAGAAAGCTGCACGGCGCCAGCGCAGGAAGCAACTCAATAAGAACCGGTCCTATTGAGAATGGTAAGACTTTACAATCCGATCTCGCGCCGGTTAGAACCTCTTCGAGAAGATCATGAAGATACGGATATACCGGTCACAATTTATGTATGCGGGATCACGCCTTACGATACGACACATCTGGGGCACGCTTTCACCTATACCACAGCAGATGTATTAATACGTTACCTTGAATTCACGGGGCGTAAGGTGATATACGTACAGAATGTCACCGATATCGACGATGATATTCTTCGCAAGGCAGAGGAGGGAAACGGATCCTGGCAGGAGATCGGCGATCGCTGGACGGCTCATTTCATTGAAGATATGATCGCATTGAACGTGCGCCCTCCTGAACATTACCCCAGGGCGACTGAAGTGATTCCTGAAATCATTGAAATGGTGCAGCAGTTGATCGAGCGTGGAGTCGCCTACGTTAATAACGGCAGCGTTTACTTTCACGTTGACTCCTTCGAACCTTTCGGCGAATTATCAGGCCTGGACCGGGAAAAAATGCTTACGACGGCCAACGAGCGCGGCAATCGACCGGACGACCCGAACAAGCGAGACCCTCTGGATTTTGTCCTCTGGCAGGCTGCAGCGCCGGGGGAACCGACCTGGGAAAGTCCATGGGGTCCGGGGAGGCCGGGTTGGCATATCGAATGCTCCACCATGTCGACAAAATTCCTCGGGGAGACAATCGATATACACGGCGGTGGAGGTGATTTGATCTTTCCCCATCACTGTTGTGAAATCGCCCAGATCGAGCCGCTGACCGGGAAACCATTCGTGCGGTTCTGGGTGCATGCCGCTATGGTCCGCCATGAAGGCGATAAGATGAGCAAGTCGCTCGGAAACCTTGTCTGGGCGCGCGAACTTCTGGAGACTTACACTTCCGATGCCATTCGCCTGTACCTTGCGGCACATCACTACCAGATCGAGTGGAGTCACGATGCGGGTCTCCTGGAATGGGCAGCAATCTTGGCTGGTCGATTGGCCAAGGCTGCAGAAATCGATTCCGATTCAGGGATGCGTCTCGATACAGAGGACTGGATGGTCCGGTTCTGTGAGGCGATGGAAACGAACCTGGATACTCCCAGGGCGATCGGGATACTGGACGACCTTGCGGTGCATATCCTCGTTTCGGCGGCAGCTGGAGCGGATGTGCGTTCGGCCCAGGCAGACCTTAAAAGAATGGGGAGCGTATTTGGCCTGCTGATGAACGCCCCAGGTCCGGAGTTTCGGGTCAATCATCTCTGGAAAGAACATTTAAAGAA
>JBFGQG010000417.1:0-3746 GCA_041564295.1 Anaerolineales bacterium
ACATCCGCACTTTCGAACAGATCGCCGGCGTCGACGTGATCGTCGACGACACGCCTGAGGCCATCACCATTTCCTGTTTCGACCCCGTCCGCCGCGAAATTGCCCGCCGTGCGATGGACCGCCTCGTTCTTGACGGCCGCATCCACCCGGCCCACATCGAAAAAATCATCAACCAGGAGCGGGACGAAGTAGAGCGTGTGATCGAGGAAGCAGGTGAACAGGCCGCGTACGATGCTGGCGTTGCCGGCATGCCAAAAGGCATCACAAAAGTGCTCGGCCGGTTGAAATACCGCACGTCCTACGGCCAGAACCAGCTGAACCACGCGGTCGAATCATCCCGATTGGCCGCGATCCTGGCTTCCGAGCTCGGTGCAGACGTCGAGCTATCAAAAGCCGGCGGCCTGCTGCACGACCTCGGCAAAGCCATCGACCACAACGTCGAAGGGACCCACGCCGCCATCGGCGCCGACCTGGCGAAAAGGCACGGCCTGCACCCGAAAGTCGTCAACGCCATCGCCTCGCACCACCACGAAGTGGAGCAGGAAAGCGTTGAGGCAGTCATCGTCGAGACGGCTGACGCGATCTCCGGCGCCCGACCAGGCGCCAGGCGTGAAAGCCTTGAGGAATATATCAAGCGGATCAAGGCGCTCGAAGACCTGGCGAAGAGCTTCCAGGGCGTGGAAGAATCGTTCGCGATCCAGGCAGGCCGTGAAGTCCGCATCATCGTCAAACCGGACTCCATCGACGACCTCGGGGCGACCCGCATGGCCCGCGATATCGCCAAGAAGATCGAAGAGAACATGCAGTATCCCGGGCAGATCAAGGTAACCGTTATCCGGGAGACACGGGCAGTCGACTACGCGAAATAAACAACCGAAAAACAGCCCCGGTTACTCGTACAGCCAGCGCACGATCGCAGCTTTCTGAACCGCAGAATCCGTGACTGTCCCTTTCCCCGCAGTCACATCCAGATACGACCTGGAATAATTGCGAAGGATAAACCACCAACGCTTTGGATAAACCCTCAGGATCCCCGGCAGGTCCGGTTTTACGCCGTATTTCATCGCCATTTCAAGCCGGGCCGGAAAGAGCCGCTGCAAAATGAGCCTGCCGCGCTGCACAGCATTCATCTCGGAATAAAGGGCCAGGTTTGCGAGCACAACTTCGCCTCCAAGGCCGACCAGGCGGACCTGCCGCAATACGACCTGGTAGGCTTCTTCCATCCCCTGATCCGACATCAACCGTTCCAGCACGCCTGGCGGCACATCAGCCGTGAGACATTCCGCCGCGAAGCGGAGCGACAGATAAACACCCCGCGCCCAGTCCCACTCGATCGCGCGCTCCACGATGCGATCCCAATCCAGGTTGTCCTTGCAGCGCGCTATGACGGTCTGCAGGTCACAATATGGCCGCAGCGAGAATTCGAACAAGTGCGAATAGGCGTTGTGGAAGCACAGGTGGAGGATGAGGTTTTCAGGTGAGAGGGCAAGCAGGCCGGTTTCATCGACGTTTGCCGGCACGGATTCGTCCCAGAAAACGTCGATTTTGAACGTCGTCGCCTTCTTAAAATCATCGATCGTCGAATGCAGTTCCACCTTCTCAAAAGACCCGCGTTTCACGAATTCCGGCAGGTGTTTGAATGAATTGATCCAATCCTCCGTAAACACATGCGATCCATCATATCCGATCGATTGGATTAACTCGGCCGATCTCAGCATGTCCTGCCTGGGCACCAGCAGGTCCAGGTCTCCAACCACGCGCAGGCCGGCCGTTTCGTAAACACCGCGCGCAAGATGCGCCCCCTTGAGGAGCAGGATAGGAATCCCCTCGGCTTCAAAGGCCTTCGAAATCCGGGACAACTCGCTGTAGAGGGCCAGGTTCCGCAAGGCATTTTTTCGGAACTCCGCTTTCAACTGGACCCTCATCTCCTCAGGAACAATTTCAAGCATGCCCCTCCCTTTCAACCGATCGTAGAGCAGTGGAGTGACGGATTGTACGGCAGCCAACTGGAACACCTGGTCCCAGCCTGCCGGGTCCAATTCTATCCTTTCGCCCTCATTGAGCGGCACGCTGACCGGTTTCAACAGTTCCAGCAATAATTGATAAATGTCGACATTCTGCATGTCATGATCCTTCTGGATTATCTATTTCGACGATCAACTTCTTTCGGCGAAGCAGGTTCTTCAGCTTCCTCAAGGCTTTGCCCAGGAACCAGTTAACGAAAGCCAGACCGCGCGGCGCGCCGGCTTCCGCAAAAGTGAATTTGACCAGGTCCGTCCACCATCCTATGCTGCGGGGTGGACCATGCTGCCGGATATGTCCGAAGTAAGCGAACCGCAGCCGGTCGGACAATCCCCACGGATGTGAAATCACCAGCCTCGCTTCTCGTTCCTCGAACCATGCCGCCGGGTTTGCGCGCAGGAGCAAGAAAGCTTCCTCCGGAACTGCCGCATTAAACGTTGAGATAAGAAAATCCAGGCAGGCTGCCAACCGGAATGACACCGAGCGATTTCTTCCCTCCCTGAGGAAAACGTCCCAATCAATCTCAACTCTGCGGTTATCCAGCAGCATGCAGGCATCGGCGATCCAGAGTATCGACCAGCGCGATGGCGGCCCCCAACCGTGCAGACAGGTCAGCAGCAGCAGATCAGCCGGCGATGGGACCTTGACTCTGCCTGAAGCCGGCCTGGAACGCTGGCGGAGCCCGGAATCCACGCTTTCCAGCCTGTGTTCTTTCGTTGAGTTTGCTCGCAGTCTCAGGATGCCTCCGGACGGGTGCGTCAGGGTAACGGTATGTGCCGGCTGAGATCGGGCTGTACTCGTCCAGCCGTTTGCTTCAACCAGCGACGCTGCGGAACCGATTGCGCCGGCCGGGACGAGCAAATTGAGCCGGTGGAAAAAACGCCTCATCCCGGCAGGATACGAAACGAGGTCGTGCGCTGCCGCGCCGATCAGGACGAAGGGAATTTTTTCAGCATCGAGAGATGCAAAAACGTTCTCTGCCAGCTGGTCGAGCAAAGCCTGGCTGTACCACCTCCGCCGGTATACGCCTTTAAGCCGGTCCCGGTCCGGGAAATCCGCCTTTTCACTTGAGAGGCGCTGGTAAACCTGCGGAAGCAGTTCATACGCGCGCTGGTCCACCGGGCGATTAATCCAATCAGAATGCCGCACCCAATGCTCCCAGGTACTTAACGGGGAATGCTGGTTGCCGCCCAGCAGTGACAGGAGCAAACGCAGCGAATCAGTCAGATAAGGAAACGAGGTTTCGGTAACCATTCTGTGAATTTTCTAAGGGCTGGAATTCTATAACCTGGTCCACGTAGGCGAGGATCCGCCGGTCGTGCGTAATGAATAGAATCGCCGGATCGTATGGAAGCGACGTAAGTGATTTCAAGATCTGATCGCCGGCGTTCTGGTCGAGATGGTTGGTGACTTCATCGAGGATCAACAGTTTCGGCCGCCGCACCAGCGCCCGGGCGATCTCGACCCGCTGGCGCTGCCCGCCGGAGAGGAGCACGCCCTTTTCGCCGATCAAGGTGTCGTAGCCGTCTTCGAGTTCATCGATAAACTCGTCGACCATGGCCAACCGGCACGCTTCTAATACGTCTTCACGCGGCAGCATTGTGTTCCCGTATGTGAGATTCTCCCAGAGCGAGCCGGGCCAGAGCTGGCTGTCCTGCGACATCACACCGATCCGGCGACGCAGGTCGATGATGTCCACTTCTTCCAGCGGGACTCCTTCGACA
>JBFGQG010000418.1:0-3742 GCA_041564295.1 Anaerolineales bacterium
TATGATCGCGATCCACTTGAGGTTTTTAGTAGACATTATTCACTGACAGCGGCAACAGGCAGAAATTAACCCGTTTCCGGATACAACTTTCCTTGATTTAGAAATGCGCGATGATATAAAGACTTGTGTCTATTTTAACCCGATTATTAAAATCAGTCAGTATTCACCCGCACTGATCACCATTTGTCTTTCGGACGTATTATTTTATTTTTCAAACAAGTTTTGGTGTGGATGCGGAAAGTTACTTACCCTCTTGTATGCTATAATTCCGTGAAACCATTCAGAAACGTTCAGGACTAGATACATGTTGAAAATTCTCCTTGTGGACGATCATGAGGTCGTTCGACTCGGTATCCGTTCGCTTTTATCACGTTACGCGCAATTTCAAATCGTCGACGAGGCTGAGAGCGCCCATGAGGCCATCGCAAAAGCGATCGAACATCAGCCCGATGTTGTTGTGATGGACGTGCGATTGCCAGGGAAAAGCGGTATTGAGGCAACGCGTGAAATTGTCGAAAAGCTGCCGGATACGAAAGTCATCATGCTCACCTCATACGCAGAAGATGAAATTCTGTTCGAAGCCATCGCCGCCGGTGCTTCCGGCTACGTGCTGAAGCAAATTGGCAGCGGCGAACTCGTCCGCGCGCTCGAAACGATTGGACGGGGAGAAGCTCTGCTGGACCCGGCGGTCACCAAGAAGGTTTTCGACCGTGTCCGCGAAGCTTCACGAAAAGCCGAAAATGAAGTTTTCGCCGTGCTGACGAACCAGGAGATAAAGATTCTCTCCTTACTTGCCGAAGGAAAGACCAACAAAGAAATCGCTGGCGACGTTTTCCTCAGTGAAAAAACCGTCCGTAACTATGTCAGTTCGATCCTGAGCAAACTCAGCCTATCGACGCGGTCAGAAGCCGCTGCATTTGCTGTCAAACACCGCGTCACGGACCATCTGCCTGGCGAATAATTATTCCTTGAGACCTGGCTGGCGTCAATTCATCTGATTTGCTGAAAAGCATTTTTCCCACAAGAAAACTCACCGCTCAACCTTCACCTCAGAGCACGTATGTCAAATGTCCCACTGGTCAGGGGATAACTGTCCCATGACTTGATTCCGGTTTGACGCGATAATCTTTTCGCCTCAGCATAACCCAAGGAGAGAGACATGCAGAAGAAATACGTTCGCGATTGGATGACGAAAAACCCACACACGATCCACCCGCAGCAAACTCTGCCGCAGGCACACAAGCTGATGAAATCCAAGAATGTCCGGCGGCTTCCCGTGGTTGAAGGTGATGCGCTCGTTGGGATCGTGACCTTCGGTGACATCCGAGAAGCGCAGCCTTCTGATGCGACTTCCCTGGGTATTTATGAACTCAATTATTTAATCGGTTTGCTCACCGTTGACAGCATCATGACGCGTGATCCGTACACGGTGAGCGAAGACGCGACGATCGCCGAAGCCGCTCGCACAATGCTCGAACATAAAATCGGCGGCATCCCTGTTGTGAACGCGGAAGGGCTCCTCGTCGGAATCATCACCGAATCGGACATCTGCCGGGTCGTCGTCGAAGAATTTTCTGAATAACCTCGCACATACATTAAAATCAGGGGGACATGGGATACGAACGATCGCTTACGCTCGCCTTCGGTGGTGGAGGTGTGAAGGGCTTCGCACATATTGGCGTACTGCGCGCTGTGCGAGACCTGGACATCGAGGTCCGTGGAATCGCAGCTACCAGTTCAGGCGCGGTGATCACCGCACTCCACGCAGCCGGCAAAGATCCTGACGAAATCCAGGAGATCGCGGCAGGTTTTAACATAAAGGCGTTATCAAAATCAACGAGCAAGGACAAACGCGCGCTCTGGGGTCTCAGCCGTTGGAAGAGGGCCTTAATCGATATTTTTGGGGATAAAAGGATTGAAGATCTCTGCATCCCGATCGCCTTTCCGCTGGTTGACCTCAATACCAACCGTGAGATTCTCCTGGATTCAGGTCCGGTTGTGGAAGCGGTCATCGCGGCCATCGCGATTCCAGGGATTTTCCCGCCCCAACAACAAAACGGGCAAATGTTGATCGACGGTGGTGTTCTCAACCCAGTTCCAGCTGCAGCAGCGCACGCGCTTGCACCCGGATCGCAAACAGCTGCAGTCGCACTGGTCCCACCCGCTGACGAATGGGAGAAACACCCTTTTCCAAGACTCGTTCATTCTGTACCGCTGTTAAAAATTCTGAAAAGGCTGAGATATACTCAGGCACTCGGCGTGTACGTGCAGGCGACTGATCTCACGAACAGGTTGTTAGCAGAATACAGGCTGCAAATAGACGCTCCCGATTTCATTATCCGGCCTGAAGTGAATCATCTCGGCCTGTTTGACAGGATCGACGTATCAGAAATAGTTCATGCTGGCGAAATCGCCGCAAAGACCGCGCTTTCGGCGTCTTTCCCAAAACGGAATGAGCATGCGTGATCTGAGAAAATACGCCCGCCAGACGAATACACGCCTGATCCTCGGCGCAATCTTTATCCTTTTCACTGTAGGATCAGGTTTGATTTATGTGTTTTACGGTTCCAGGGCTGCAGTAATGGGGCTCATCTGTATGCTCTCCTCCCTGGCTCCGTTCATTCTTGTGGTCTTTGCCCTTTGGGTCGTCGAAGAAATCGTAAAATTTGCTAACAAAGATGAGTGAAACATGCAAACGAAATTAATCGAACACGCCGGTTGGACTCTTCGCATCCGCCAGCCGGCACTGCCCGGTCCATACCCTGTTGCCCTGCTCCTTCACGGCTGGAAAGGGAATGAGGACGTCATGTGGATATTTGCCGGCCGCTTACCTGCAAATTCGCTGATCATCGCGCCGCGCGCCCCGTATCCCGCATCAAGCGGGTACAGCTGGGTTGAAGAAAGAACAGATAGTTTTTCCTCATACGACATGTTTCTAAATTCAATCCGCCAATTGAGGGATCTTACAAAATCGCTCGACCAGCTCTATTACGGTGATTTTTCGAAGGTTCACCTGATGGGTTTCAGCCAGGGCGCAGCTGCATGCTTTGCATGGGTCGCTACGCACCCGGAGCAAGTCGTAAGCCTGGCAGCTTTAGCAAGTTTTGTTCCTGAAGGTATAGACGCCGTGCTAAAGAGCAATAGCCTTGCTGGCCTGCCGGTTTTCATTGCCCACGGCACCAATGACCAGACGGTCCCAATCTCGATCATGCGGACCGGTTCTGTCGTCCTGCAAAATTCAGGCGCTGAGCTCGTGTATTGCGAGGACCCGGTCGAGCACAGGCTGGGTTCCGGCTGCATGCGCTCGCTGGGGGATTTTTATCGAGAAATTTTCATGAACCGTGGATGAACATTCTATATTCCACCCTGGCCATCGCGCTATAATTGCCATTATGAGCGAAAACGATCTCCACGCCCATCTCCTGCATCTTCGAGAAACCCTTCGATATCACAGCTACCTTTATTACGTACTCGCCTCGCCAACAATCAGCGATTACGAATATGATCGCTTATACCAGGAACTGCTTAGTATTGAACGCGAGCATCCGGAATGGATTACCCCCGATTCACCCTCCCAGCGAGTTGGGACCGAGCCATCAGAGAAATTTGAAAAGGTCGCACATCCCGCTCCAATACTCTCTCTCGGAAACGCTTTCAATTTTTCAGACGTCGAAGCCTGGTTAGAGCGTATCGCAAAAGTCGATGAACGCGTCCTGAATGCTGATTTCACTTTAGAGCCGAA
>JBFGQG010000419.1:0-3731 GCA_041564295.1 Anaerolineales bacterium
ATGCCCAGACGCCCCCTCCAGCAAAATAAGAAGGAACAAAGTATAAAACGGGAGCCTCCTGTATCAAATCAGGAAAACGCCCAAAAAACCGGCGGTGATTTTGTCCGTCCTCCGTCACCTGAAAAAGCCCGCGCAGCACCGAGTACTGAGACCTTTCAAAATGAAATATTGAACGACCCGAGGCTGCTTCACAATACCGCTGGTGATTTGCGTTCTCAGTACATGGATTTCTTACAGGGGACGCAGGGTAATGCACATATTCAACGCGCCCTCCGCGGTTCAGGCGATGAGACCGCCTCCGTTCAACGGCAGTCCGAATCCTTTCCGATCCTGTCCTGGCTGGACAGGCAGCGTCACAACCTGATGGAAGCAACTGGACTGGAGACTACAGAAGAAGCAGAGCGAGGAAGAGCAACCGCCTTCTACGCACATGGCACATACGGGCCTGAAACAGTGATCGGAGCGGGCGGTAAGGGCGGTTTCGATGTGACCTACGACCCTGTCAGTGGCGTAGAAACGGTGACCATTAAAGGGGGAGTGCAGTTCGTCGATGGGCTAACGGACGATGGTACGACGGTAACGCCTCAAAGTGGAAAGTTGCAAGGAGCAGCAAACCAGGCGATGGCGCTCACCGGACCAGACCGGGCCGCCTTTGTCGCAGGATACCAATGGACTGAAGGTGAAAGAACCCCCTGGATAGAACGTCTGACTTCGGTTGTGCAGACGATGTGGGGCAGCGCCAGCACTGGCCTTAGTTTCTTTATTAACAAGCCGGAATGGGACTGGATCACTGCACATGTGAATGTCGTCGTCAACATTCGTCCCATGGAGGCAGGCGACTCTCGCGCCGACGACGACCACCTCCTGATCACATCTGTGAAAGAGCCGGCTGGTTCTTCTGAAACTGGCGCAGAAGTCGGGCCAGGCACAGGAGATAGCGCTTTCGATCAGACGATGACGATTGCCAGCACAGATATAGACCCCCGGACGGACAACATGCTGCTGCTCAATAATACAGTAACCTTCGACCATGACAGTGTTGAACTCAGCGGAGATGCTAAGAGCAATCTGGATACATGGATCGCGACATACCAGGGTGCACCGACAAACACAGCCAGCAATCCAACCCAGGTGACAATCCAGGGATTCACCAGCGCATCCGGCAGCGAAGAATACAACCTCGACCTTGGAATGCGGCGGGTAGAAGCTGTGCGTGAGTATCTACGCACCCACGGTTTCACAAATATTGACTCCAGAGTCACTGAGATCTCGTTCGGCGAAAGCGGTGCAGATCCGTCTGCAACGGCAGCAGAACAGGAACGAGAACGGCGGGTTGAGCTGATCGTTGACAGCGGTGATGCGCAGGTCGTTGCGGCGCACGAATTCGGCCATGCGTTTGGTCTGGGTGATGAATATGCTGTCGGCGCCGGCAGCGCGATTCGAGGGACCGGCGAGGTCGCCGGTACTGCAGCCGCGCACGACCAGCTCACGCGTGAAATGACGGACGAAAGCGGCGCAGCTTTACCCGGTGCGATCCATGAAAACAATGAAAGCATTATGTCCCTTGGTAACACCGTGCGGCCTCAGCATTACTCGACTTTCCATAAAGCATTGAAACAGGTCACGGGTGTGAACGAGTGGTCTGTCAGGTCTTAGAATCATAATGAATAACCAGCAAGAGCCACTCCTTGAAATCCATTTCCGGCCTGTTATGGCGCGCGCAAGCGGCATCCGCGTCTATCCAGATGGTCTGTATCTCTACCAGTTCGCAGACGACGGCTGGGAAGAAGTCTGGACCTTTTCTGATGAAGAAATGGCCGAACTCAAAGAAGCCATTCGCCTTTCAGGATTTTTCGACCTGCCGGAGAAAATTCAACCTGAAACCCCGATAAGCGACGGGACAGTGACTGTCTGGAAAATATCTACCGAGGGGCGTTCACACCAGGTCCAGCTGGCCCCGGGCGCTTCCGTCCCTGCATTGGAGTCGCTTTTTCATACTGTCAGCCGCCTGCGGAAACTGACTCCGGAACGGTCCGAATGGCAGGTCAGAACTCAGGAAGGGACTATGCACTCATTCTCCGTCTTTGGCAGCGTGAACGCAGTGAGTCGCCTGCGCCCGCTCGTCGCTGCACTGCTCCGGCCAGGGGAAGAGAATAACGGAAAAACCACGGCGGCTGAAGATACCGTGATCCTGGTAAAAACCCAATGGTTTACGGCCACAGGCATCCAGGAAACCGTTTTCTTCTCAGACGGGCGCTATACACGCTGCTGCGACGGGGGCGAAATTCAAGAGACGTTCTACCAACGGACCCGGGTCGAAGCGGTTAAGGACGCAATTGCATCCATCGACTGGCGCGAATTCCCTGAACACATCGACACAACACGGCCTTGAATTTTCGAACCGCTAGAGTGCGTTCGCATTAAGGACCCAGAAGGTCCAGCGGGTTGACATTCACTCCCTTTTCCTTGTCATAAACGTTTAAATGCGTATGGTATCCGCAGTAATCCGTGCGTCCCGCACACCGTTCGCCGCGCATGTTCGTGGTATATCCCAGGTTGCTTTCAACCCCGACCTCGTCGCCGACTTCCACAACATCCCCCACGCCTGCTGAATAGATGCCGTGCAGCAAAATGATTCGATAAACTGCATTCTCAATGATCAGAGTCGGATTGCCGTACTGGTCTGTGTATTTTTCCGTCACTGTCCCATTGATTGGGGATAACACGGGCGCCCCCTTTCCTGCCGCGAGATCGATCGCCAGATGCCCATAGGACTGCCCGTGTGGGCCCTGTGTCAGCACGTAATCGGCATAAGGTGCAGCAAATTCGCGTGGATCGAATGAAATTGTAGGAGGATTCTGCGCGGCGACAGCGGATGCAGAATTAGACTGGGGAGCAGAGTCTTTTGCCCAGGTCGTCGTTGGCCCACTGCGGGCCACAAGAAAAATGAATAAGAAAGCAGCGATCAACCCGACAATAATTCCAACGTCTGGTTGAAAAACGTAATAGTCATCGGCATCAGACCACTGAACTGAATCGTAATCTTCATCCTCATAGAATTCGAAGGGTTCATCTACTGCGTATTCAGGATAATCGTAAGGAGTGTTCAGCATTGGGCCACCAATATAATAGAACGTTAGTTCTATTATAACATAAGAATCCGGTCCGCAGCCTTTGTAGATAAAACCGGGCTAAATCAGTTCGATCCAGTATCGCCCGACGGCAATTAAAAGAACGATCCCTAACACCCGCTTTAAACGGTCATTAGAAAAGTAATGTGCTCCTAACCGGCTCCCAGCGATCGCGCCGGTTATCCCCAGTGGAATCAAGAAGGCCCCCAGAATGCCCAATTCAAAATTCCCCCCAAAATAGCGGCCAAGCAGCCCGCTTATCGAATTGATAAAAATAAATCCGGCGGCAGAACTCGCCGCCTGCTTCGGGGTCCCCCAACCTGCAATCACGATCAACGGCGACAGGAAAATCCCGCCACCGATTCCGATCAGCCCTGAAAGCAAGCCAATCCCAGCACCGGCGACAAGGGCCGACAGGATGGAGACCGATTTCCGAGTTTCTCCATCCACTCCGCCCGAACGCCCGAAGAGCATTCTGAGGCAGACATATGTCAGCGAAGCATACAGCAGGAACAGGAAGACATCCACCTCTATTTCGAGATACCCACCGATAAAGGAAAATGGGATCGATGTTAAGAGGAAAGGCCAGAGAAGCCCGGG
>JBFGQG010000420.1:0-3728 GCA_041564295.1 Anaerolineales bacterium
CCTCAGGTAGAACCAATACAAACGGACCTCGAGGAAATCAAAAACCGTATTAACGCGCTGCAAGAGCTGCTGCACACACTGGAGTCTCGGCTTACTAAAACTTCCGGCACGCTTCAAGAAGATATCGACATCTTGTTGCCTCAGATCCAGGCTTTTCAGGTAAAAATTTCCGATCTTGAGCATTCACTGGAAGATCCTGGAGCGATTTCTAAGCGCATGAGCCCGGTATTGATCGACGTCATTGGTGACCGGGTCAACGTCGAACAAGACCGGTTCGCCGACGCCATTTCCCCGGTGATGGGGCAGGCGATCAGGAGCCAGATCCGCAACGCACGTGAAGATATTATTGATGCGCTTTACCCGGTTGTCGGCCAGATCATTTCCAAGGCGATTGCCGAAGCTATTCGTGAGCTCTCGCGCAACATTGACCACCGCCTTCGCCGCCGCCTGGATCTCAAGTCACGGTGGGAAGGATTTCTCGCACGAATTCGAGGCGTATCCGAATCAGACCTGTTCCTTCGCGACTCATTCGGCTACAACGTCCACCACATCTTCCTCATTCACCGTGAAACCGGACTCCTCCTCCAACACGTTGCATCAAGGGAAAGCGCCACGGATGAATTCGCGACAATGAGCGGAATGCTAACGGCCATCCGCGATTTTGTGAAAGATTCATTTGGGCAAGGTTCGGGTGATCTTGAAGAGATTGCACACGGCAGCCAGCGCATACTTCTTGCATCCGGACGGCTCGCCTACATCGCAGTGGTTATGGACGGAATTGAACCGACTGGGTACGCTGCCCTGATGGACCGAATCGCAAGCGGAATAAACATTGAGCATGAAATAACCTTGAGATCGTTTGAAGGAGACCAGGAAGCGCTCGCGGACTTCTCTGATGCGCTTTCAGTACTGATCAGACCTGGCGAAGATGCCCTGGATTATGAAATCGAAGCCCCTCTCAGTAAAGGACAACGCCAGTTGATGGCTGCATTGGTTCTGGCAGTCGTATTCGTGCTGGCAGGTTCAATTTTCGCCTGTGTTTTCACCATCCGGCTCTGGCCGTATGCTTTCGGTGCTGTCGTCATAACTCCGCTGCCGGTCGTTATCGCCACGCAAACGCAGCCAATGCCTTCGCCAACCAAAACTGCTACTCCCAAGCCAACTTCGACATTCATGCCGAGTCCCACTTCGACACCAACCGAACGGCCGACGGCAACATTTACCCCGGATCCGACAAAAACACCAACGCCGATGGATACTCTGTCACCACAACTGCCGTTGGGATTGTTGACCGGAAATGTCTATATCAGGACAGCGCCTTCGGATGAATCGATTTCTCTCGGTGTCCTGATGGTTGGAGAAACGGTAGAAGTGCTGGACGAACAGGAATCCTGGGTTCACATCCGCTGGATTTCCGATGAAAATACGACCATTGAAGGCTGGGTCTGGGGACAATTTTTAACGATTTTGCCCCAACCCTGACACAAATCTGGTCTGGTACAATACCCAAAATCCCCACTCCCGGAGGAAAAATGCTTGATACGAATGGGAAGTTCTACCTCGGAAAATTTGATGAACCCGAAGCGCCGGTTCTCTATGATCCGGATGACCTGACCACGCACGCCGTCGTCGTCGGGATGACCGGCTCGGGGAAAACGGGTCTTTGCCTCGGATTACTGGAAGAGGCAGCTCTTGAAAGTGTGCCTTCAATAATGATCGATCCGAAAGGCGATATCACAAATGCGCTGCTCCATTTCCCGGATCTCCTCCCTGCAGACTTTCAACCATGGGTCAATCCTGAAGAAGCCCGGAAGTCTGGCAAAACCCAGGAAGAAGCTGCTGCCGATACGGCCAAAACCTGGCGGGAAGGACTGGCGTCCTGGAACATTGATCCGGAACGGCTGCAGTCACTCAGAAATGCAGCCGAGTTTACGGTTTTCACTCCAGGATCAGATGCAGGTATCCCTGTAAGCATCCTTGCCTCATTAAGAGCCCCTTCCCTTGCATGGCAGGAAAACATAGAAACGCTCCGCGAACAAATCGCAGGTACCGTTACTGCTTTGCTGGGATTGGTTGGGATGTCAGATGTCGATCCCCTGCGCTCGCGCGAACATATCCTGCTATCGAACATTTTTGAAAGCGCCTGGAGCTCCGGCCAAGACCTGAACATGAGCGAACTGATCATGCAGGTCCAGAACCCTCCTTTCACAAAACTCGGCGTCTTTGACATCAATCGGTTTTTCCCGGAAGGCGACCGGTTCTCGCTGGCCATGCTGCTCAACAATATTCTGGCTTCTCCGGGGTTCCAGGTCTGGACCACCGGGGTGCCGTTGGACGTCCATGCGCTGCTCTACCACCCGGACGGAAAACCCCGCCACAGTATTTTTTATATCGCCCACCTGAACGATTCCGAGCGAATGTTCTTTGTGACGCTGTTGTATAGCGCCGTTGAAACCTGGATGCGCACACAGGGCGGAACCACATCACTTCGTGCATTGATTTATTTTGATGAAATTTTCGGCTACCTGCCACCGACAAGTAATCCTCCCTCCAAACCACCAATGCTGCGTATGCTCAAGCAAGCACGGGCTTTTGGAGTCGGTATGTTGCTTGTAACCCAGAATCCGGCGGACCTGGATTACAAGGCTTTGACGAACGCAGGTACGTGGTTTATCGGCAAGCTGCAGGCGGATCGGGACAAGCAGCGTCTGCTCGATGGCCTGGAAGGCGCAGCCGGAGGCGGGCTGGATCGCCAGGCGTTTGACTCGATTCTTTCCGGCCTCGGAAAACGCAGGTTCCTTCTGCACAATGTCCATGAAAAAGCGCCGCGCATTTTCCAGACTCGCTGGGCAATGAACTACATGGCTGGACCGCTGACCCGGACGCAGATCCCGGCTCTCAACCAGCTCTCCGGGACATCACTGGCGGCCGCACCCCCGGTGCAGCCCTCCACACCCGCTGCGACGCCGAAGCCCCAGTCTGTTCACCCAGCTGCACCGGCATCGCCTGCACCGGCACAAACCGTTCCCGCCGCAACTGCAACCCAACCTGTTCGAGGAAAACCGGCCGTTTCCTCTGGTGGAACTTCCACAAAACCGGCGCTGCCGGCCAAAATTAACGAGTATTTCCTTCCCCACAACCTGACGTTGAGCGAGGCGGCGCGCCATGCCGGTAGATCGCTCGCGCCCGATGCCCAGAACGCAGGCATCCTGTATCGACCTGTGCTGCTCGCGCAGGCAAATGTCCGATTTTTAAACCGGACATACAATCTCAACCTGGAAAAAACTTTCAGCTGCGTGGTCGTGGAACCCGACCCGCGCGGATTTATCCATTGGGAGGACCACACAACGAAATACATCGACCCGCGCGGGCTGGACCGGAATCCCCTCAAAGGGGCGAATTTCGGGCCATTGGAAGCTCCTCTCAATGACTCGACCGCGATGAAATCCTACGAAACAGATTTCGCTGATTGGATTTACCGGGATGGTGCTGTGATCGTCCGTTCAAATAAAACTTTGAAGATCAATGCAGGGCCAGAAGTTAAAGAAGCCGATTTCCGCAAGATGCTGTCCGAAGAAGCGGCGAAACTGCGTGACAAAGATATCGATACGAAAACACGCTCGATCGATTCAAAATTAAAAACCCTGGAATCAAGGCTCTCCAGGGAAGAACGTGAACTCGAGGAAGCGAAGGACGAAGTCAGCCAGCGGCGTATGGAGGAATACGGC
>JBFGQG010000421.1:0-3712 GCA_041564295.1 Anaerolineales bacterium
AGTAAGGCTGATCGGAGTGTGAATAAGAACGGGTAGCCTTTCGGGGGAGCGGCAGCTGGTTCCGCTTTCTCGGCTGCAATCTGGGTTGTCCGGGAGCCGGGAAACAACGCCCGGAAAGCCGGAAGGAAAATGTTCGGGAGGAAGGTTACCGGTGTCGATTTCGGTTTGCCGACATGGATTTGTTTGACATCGAAATACTTACCAAGCCAATTTTCCATTTCTGCGATGAGGGTTGATTTTCCGGTGGCCTCAGGACCGACAAAGGCGATGACAGCGCCTCCGGATTTCGGGACCATGCCTTTGCGAGCGCCAGTTAGACGCCGAATTGCCATTTTCGAAAAGTCCCTTACAGTTATCCAACCGGCTCTTACAGGAGAGTGTCTACGGTAGGTGCGTAATTGTCTTTTCAACCGCAGCCCGAGGAATATTCGCTGGAGAAGGGAAGAATTTCCCTGCAATGCCCTAACGCTATCGGAAAATAATCCTGGGTCGACAGCAGGGAGTCCTTGCTTCAAAAGATCGATCGCCTCGCTAACAGTGCCGGTTTCCAACAACCATCCGGCTTCTCCTCCGACGGTTTTCCAGTACCTGCGCAGCAGAAATAATTCGAGAAGGGAAGTGTGTTTTAAGAGGATCCGCAGTGTAAACGTGATCAATTCAGCGCTCTGAACGGGTACGCGAACGCCATATATTTCTCTCGTGTGGTGCAAAAGCATTTTTTCGATTGGAAAGCGATAGTTCTTAGCCAGGCTTTCACCGGTGATCACGCGGTAATAAGCGTGTAAATGGACCAGGACACCCGACTCTTCGTCTAATGCAAAATAATGTTCGACGGAAGGAAACGCATCACCGGTGGTGTGAACGACCGGGCGAAAACATAATTCGCTCAAAATGCTTCTGAAAATTACAGCTTCTTTTTTTTCGATAAGTAAATCAAAATCTGTTTGACCGGCTAATCCTTTATCGAGGGCGATATTACTTTTCCAATGGCAATACTTGATCCCGCTGCCATTCAATTTTTCAACAAGTTGTCTAATTTTTGCCAATTTTTCCATGATTCTGACGGGGTGAGCGCGTTTGCCGGTGAACCGGCTGTGTAAATATTGATGATCGATTTTGCCACTTGATCTGCTGCAGCATCTAATGCTTTTTGTCCAGAACCTGGTAGATCGACAGTCAAAAGACGACCCTTCACATTTAGAGCCATCGAGATCGTTTCAAACATATCTACGGCTTTCCTGATATATTCTTCAGCCTGTGCGCGATTTTTCCTGATTTCCCTGGGCGGGTCCGATCGCTCCAACGTCCGCCGGATCAAGGTCTCGGTTGGAACCCGAACATACACGACAACGTCTGGGAGCGGAATAAGCGCTGCAAATTTTTCTAGGACCTCAGGGCTGTATGTGGCAGTGTTGAAAACGAACAGTTTGTGCGCCAGGTGGACGCTCCCTTCATCCACCATCACAATCTGCTCCGGATTCATCAGCCTGATTTTCTCATAAACGCCGATTTTGCGTACCACTGCGCGGAGATTATTGAGCGCAAAAAACGGATGGTTTTTCTGCTTCACTAAAATGCGCAGGGCGTAAGAGATGACCGCTTTATTTTTTCGCCACGAGCGTAGGAAAACCGGCAGGACGGCTAACTCGAGGATTACATGGCGGAAAGAGCGGTTCGTGACCCTTCCAAGACCGAAGGGAGACGCGATTAAGTCAAAAGAAGTTGTGACATCGAGAGTCTCAGACAATCTGGACTGCACCTCAGAAAGCAAGGTTGTTTTTCCCGCACCGGTGCATCCTGTGAACTCTACAATCATCCTGCGCCATCCCGGGCGTAATTTATCGGTCTCCCGATCATACGGCCATAGATTTCTGCATAATTAGAGTGCATCACAGGCAGGCTGAACTGATCTTCGATCAACTGCCTGCATTTCTGCCCGATCTCCACTCTATCAGATACCGGCATCTCTCTGAAACGCTTGATTTCTCGGGCAAATCCTTCGGCATCCCCCGGCATGACCAGAGGTATGAAGTCAACATCCCGGGTTATCTCTCTGTGAGGAGGTATGTCGGAAAGCACAACCGGCAATCGGCAGGCCATGGCCTCCATTACGGCCACGGGCAGTCCCTCGCCCCACGAAGTAGATACGAATAAATCCGCAGATGCAAATGTCTCAAAAACGGAATCTCTCGGGATCATGCCTGTCAGGGTGACAGCGGAACCCAGTTTTGCTTCGCTGGCTGCAGCTGTGATTGTCTGTCGGAGATGTCCATCACCCAGATAAATCAACCGGCTTGCACCGTCGTAAACTGATCGAAAAGCATTCAGGACGGTCGAGGGGTTTTTCATGTCGATCAGTCCAACGGTCACCACTGTGAAGCGGTCATGCGCTTTCTGCGCGGTGCCGTTCTGGTACACGTCAATCCGGTCGAGATCTACAGCGTTCTGCACCGTGACCATCCGGTTACCGCCGAGTACCTTGTAATACTTCGGGAAGCTCTCATAGCTTGCTTCGCTGCAGAAGACGAGTTGCTTGAAATAAGGGAAGCTCGGCAGGTGCATGATCCTGTTTCGAAACTTGAAATTCTTGTACGAATTTTGGATCGTATGGACTGTTTTGGAACGGTACTTCCAAAATCCTCCAGCCAGGGCTAATGTCGACATCAGCAGCAGGCCTGCGTGTGGTGTATGGACGTGGATAATGTCGTATTCTTTTGCATTAAGTGCAGTTCGCAAGGCCCGTACAAACCCGGGGATGGTATTGTCCCCGTCAAATACCGTCAATTGTTGGGGAGGTTTGATCTCAGTTTTGAAATATGTGCAGATCGAAATCTCCCGTTCATCCATCAGCGGCAGACAATGCTCGTTGTATTGTCCGTTGGTTGGTCTGAGGGAGAGGATAATGTGCAGGATTCTCAAGCGATGTTTTTGTTCTGCGATCATAAAAATCTATAAAACCTGTTATTTAGTGTTCCTGGTTTGTTGCCAGCAGCTCGATGTACTGGTCGACAATTGTGCTGATTTCATACGGCTGCCAGCTTTCTACTGGCGGACCGCCGGACCGGCTGTCCAGCGCGGCGTTGATGGCCTGGCTGAAAGCTTCAGCGTCGCCTACCGGAACGAGGGGTCCGTATGTCCCTCCGGCCAGGATTTCCTGGGGTCCGCTCGGGCAGTCGGTTGACACGACGGGTGTTCCGCAGCATAGGGCTTCAATTAAAACGGTCGGCAGACCTTCCCAGCGAGAAGAAAGTACAAACAGGTCTGAGCGAGCCACGTAAGCCTGTGGGTTGGAAACAAAACCTTCTAACCTGACATCATTTTCAAGACCCCTGGCCTTAATCAAGGCCTCGAGGCCTTCCCTTTCCCGGCCTTCGCCGAGGATGATCAAACGAGCATCCCTGTTTATTCTAACTCTGGCGAATGCTTCGATGAGCATCGGGTAGTCTTTCTGCGGCTCTAAGCGACCGACTGCAACCAGCACTGGCGGTTTTCCTTCCCCAAACCAGGGATGGTCGAGGGGTTCATTCGCTCGCCTGATGATGTCCGCACGAACAACGGATGGATTATGAATGACCTTGATTCGCTCGGCCGGGATCTTCGTCAGCTTCGCCATATCCTCACGAACGCCTTTTGAAACGACTACGATGCCATCCGCCCAGGGATAAAACCGGCTCATCAACCTGGGTGTTATGCGGGTGCGAAAGTTCGAGGC
>JBFGQG010000422.1:0-3683 GCA_041564295.1 Anaerolineales bacterium
AGTGCAGACACACCGGGCGTGAGGTTGAACGGTTTATCAACGATCAGCGCCAACGGTAATATCATTGAAGCCGAACAAATCAATTGGGCTGCCGGCCCGACGAGCGGAGGAAGTCCGCGCAGCTTTATCCGGCCGTAAACGATCGCGATGCCATAAGAAAATGACGCCCCGATGAAAGCCATCAGGCCGGCGCTTTGTAATCCTCCCTGAAAACCATGTCCGGAAAGGAAGTGCTGTAAGTCCGGGAAGAAAATAACGAGGATTCCCGCAAACCCAAGAATGACTCCCCCGAGGCGGTTCAGCGAGACCCTCTCGTCGTCGACGAAAAAATGCGCAAACAAGACGGTAAATATCGGCGTCGTCCCGTTCAAAATCGCGGCTGCACCGCTGTCGGCGTACTGTTCACCGTAACTGAATAATACGAACGGAAGGGCGTTTGCAAAAAATCCCATGAAAATAAATTTTTTCCAGAAATGCCAGCCCCTCTCTAATTTGCTTCCCTTAATCAATAAGATCACAGACAGAAATACGGCTGCGAGTGACAGGCGAATCGCCACGAGGGTGAGCGGTGGAATCTCGAGGACCGCGATCTTTATAAACACGAAGGACGGTCCCCAGAGCACTGCAAGTGCAAGCAAAAGGAAAATGTTTCGGTTGCGCATTAAATACAGATAGGTCTTTCTAGAAATTTTGTTAGTGGTTTTTCCATTGTATCGCTAATTTGGGAGTCTAAAATCGATCCGGCCGGAAAGGCGTCAAATCGATGGGCGGCATCCTGCCCATAACGGTCTCCGCGACGAGGTGGCCTGTAATCGGTCCCATTGAAACGCCTAACATTGCGTGACCGGTCGCGACGATCAGATTCTTGAACTCTTTCAGCCGTCCGATATACGGCATGCCGTCCGGCGCGATCGGCCGGAGTCCGGCCCAGACCAGTTTTTCGGAGGGGCGTTCGGTTGTAGCGAGGTAGCGGAATCCTCCCCGTCGAATCGCGTCGACTCGTCTCCTGTTGATGTCGGTGGACAGCCCGGAAAGCTCCATCGTGCCTGCGAAACGCAGCTGATCTCCCATCGGAGTGACCGCCATCCGTGCTTCAGCAAGATGTAGTGGAATAGATGGGGATTTATCCGGTCGGGGCATGGTAATACTATATCCTTTACCCGGCTGCATTAGCAGGCGGACCCCAACCGAAGCCAGTAATTTAGGCGTCCAGGCTCCGGCCGCCGCAACTATGTTTTCCGATTCGTATTCAATCGATGAGGTCCGTACAAGCAGGTTGCGCGCCCCATCCCGTACGAGGCCCAATACCGGTGTTTGAGTGACGATTTTTGCGCCGTACTTTTCAGCTTCGCTCGCCAGTCCATCGACAAACCTGGCGGGATTGAGGTGGGCATCCTCCAGGTAATGTATCCCTCCGACGATATCAGGGGTGACAGCTGGTTCCAGTGAAAGTAATTCGTTGCGATCCAGAAGGTTCATGCGAAGGCCGAACGCCTGCATATGCTCGACTTCTTTTTGCGCACGGTTAAATCTCTTCTGTGTGAGGAACAATTCTAACCCCCCAGCTTTTTCGTATTCCGGCTCAATTCGGGTTTCCCTGAGCCAATCTTCATAGAGCGCCAGGCTCGCTCGCTGCATATCTCTTAGAACGGGGACTGCCCGGTCAACGGATTCTTGTGAGCAGAACCTCCTGAATTGCCAGAGCCATGTGATGAGTTCTCTATCGAAACTCGGTCTGATATAGAATGGGCTTTCAGGGTTCATCATCCAGCGGATGCCCTGGCTCAATACACCAGGACCGGGTATAGGGGAAGAATGGCATGGACAGACCAGACCGGCATTCCCATAGGAACTCCCAGTGCAAATTTCGCCTGCTTCCAGAAGGACTACATTTATCCCGCTGCGCGCCAGAGCATATGCACAGCTGACACCGATAATGCCGCCCCCAATGACCACTACATCTGCTTTCATCGGTTCTCCTGAATTAATTTGTCAATTTCCCACAGTTCTACAACTTCGTCAGCCGGATATCCGGCCGGGTCGAAATCGGCCGTCTCACTGGCTTTACAATTCACCTGTTTGAAAAGCTCTTCAATTGTTCGCGAGGAGTGATGTTGCGCTTCACCAACCGTGTGATAGAGATAAACGGCAGACGGTAAGATCACCGGATAACCCATCCTGTACAGCGCATAGGCAGTATTTCCAGCTTCGAGGAGACCCGGAACCTGGGTTTCGTTTTGTTCGATCTTCTTCCCCTGGTGGTGTATCAGAACGTTGAAGGTGAAAGCGAACGAGTCGCGCAGATAACCTTCTTCGACAAGGAAAGCGCCGAGATTATCGATTGCGAATTTCAATCGTTCGAAATCAGACGCAGAATTTAGTCCGGCAGGCATGTCCAGAGAAAGATGCGCCTTCATTGCATTGAAAAACCTGCGCCCGACAACCTGTGTAAACTTTCGCCGCCCGGATGTATCATTTCCGATCGCTTCGAAGGCCGATCGGAAATATGCATATGACAGCGCATCGAATTCTCCGGAAAAGAAACGGCTTATAAAATTCTGAGCGTGAAAATCCACATTCAAATTCTCACGCGGCGCTTTATGATAAACGAGCTGAATATATTCTGTGGTATATCGAACTACATTTTCAATTTCATTTTCCGAGCATACTTCCCGCCAGGTGGTCTTAACGGCCTGCTGCATCATGCTCAGAAAGGCTGCGCCTAAAGGCCACCAGGCCTGGTAGTCGGGATAGGGTTGTTCTTCCGCAACTTCAGCCAGGGATTTCATAACACCGTGAATCATACCCCATGAGCTGTTTTCCTAAAAGAAAAACCGGCACAACATTGTTGTGCCGGTAGTCTTTTGAACGTGCCAAGGCCAACCTGCTTAAGCAGGTTCTTTCCTGAGACCGATGTATTGTGCGATGGCGAACAGGGCAACGATATCTGCAACGATGGCGATTGCCCATTTACCATTTGTCGTAAGCGGAAGTAAATCCGTAAATATGAGCACAATACTGCCAACTACCCAAAGAATATCGAGATCGATAAAAACCCAGGCCAGGAGCCTGTTGATCTGGTCCCGCGTTGCCGCCCAATAAAGGATGGGCGCGTAAAGCAGAAGAACGATACCGATCAAAGTTATGTAAATCGGCTGGAAGTCTCCGATAAAAGCGGCAACAGCTGTTGGGAACACAACCAGGAGCAAACCGCTGGTAGCGGAAAAAAGTGCGTTCCCCAGGAGGGCTTTCTGCAAGAAAGTGCGGGTTGTCGAAGGCGTCGTGAGTTCCATGTGATTCTCCTTTCTGTCTTTTCCTTAATTGTCAGCAGAAACCACTGCCGAATCAAGAAAAATCACTGCCAAACGGTGCCAGTTTTTCCAAATCCCTGCTGTTCTGGTCTTAAAAAGCATTGTGCACTGGTATGGTTATGCCCGGTTATTCAGTTCGTTGAGCTGTTGTGCTACGAGACGTGCAGCGGCATTTTGCCAGTTATAGAGTGTCCTTTCCGGCACAGATGTCCGGATCCAATCGAGCGCCATTCGGGCGTCTTCATCGAGGTCATTCGAAACGGTTTTCCGCCGATAAGGATGGAATGAGAATTCATCGGCGTAAAGATAAATCATGGGAACCGGCAGACGGCAAATGATTGTTTGCGGCTGGGCCACGCTAGAGTCTTTGTG
>JBFGQG010000423.1:0-3675 GCA_041564295.1 Anaerolineales bacterium
AGGAAGTTCTTGATGGCGATAGGGTGGTAGATCCCGTCGTTGAATTCGTGGTAGAGGTCGTTGACGTCTATTACGGCCACGGTATGGCCCTGGGCTGCCCGGTAATTGGCCAGCGACTGTGTTCCAGTTATGAAATTAGCGTGTGTGATCAGGATGTAGTCTGCCGGAGCCATCGCAGCAAAATTGGGCGGGATGTAGGCGGCGATTTTCTTGGGTGTCAGGATTCCGGAACCCGACCCGGCCACGATGTACTCAACCCCTGCGCCTGTTGTGACCTGGAACTCTGCAGTATAAGTGCCAGAATTATTGGTCATCGCGACGCCGGAAATGCTGACCGGGTTGAATGGATCGGTGATGTTGTAGACTTCAGCGGTGGCCGAAGTCAATTCTGTAATCTTGTAGCGCCACGACCCGGCCTGGTTGTAGGTAAACGCCAGGCGGTCGCTTACGGCTTTGAAATTCCGGGCGTATGTGACCTCGTAGAAGTCGAAATACAGGTCGGGGGAGAAGTACGCGGTTTGAACCATCGTCAGACCGAGTGCATTTGCCCCTTCGAGCAGCTGGCTCTGCGGCACATTCGCGTTGAGGCCGAAGCGCTGTGCGCCATCCCAATAATTATCCGCAAACAGATTGCCGTTGATCGAGAACTGCGTGTGGTAGTCGTTCGAGTCGTACGGATTATGCGACCGCGTTGCAAATTCGAGGTAAATGGATGCGGTATGAGAGCCGGACGCGACGCCGTTCAACTGCACCGGGTAACTGCTGACGATCGGGAACGTGGGCGTCGCCGGTTCCAGCCGGTTGCGTTTCCAGAACCAGACATCGTCGTCCTCAAATTCATGCGACCACCATGCTGTGGACATTTCCGCACGAACGGTGGTTGTGAAATACGCCGGTACCGGCGCGCCGGCTGGCGTGCCCGAGGTCGTGCTCATCCGCTGTCCGGTGGGACCACCAGACAGGAGGTAATAGACATTGTTGTCCGTGTAGCGCTCGAAGTAGCTGGCGAGTTCACAACTCTGCTTGCACTGCCAGAACCAGTTGTTCGCGGCGTATTCCGACCAGTTTGGAAGATTGCCTGCCTTCGTCATCGTGGACTGGTAGCGCGCTTCCATGATGTCGCCCCGAAATCTTTCCCCGTAGAATATGATCTTGTCACCCGGGTCGAATTTCCCGTCGCTTTCACCGGTGACGCGGATGCGGACCTCTGAACCGTGGTTGAAGAGGCGGAAAGTGCGCGGGTCGACGCTGTTGACGGCCATCCCAGCTGCCTGGAGTTGGGCATAGGTGACGTGGTAAACGCCGTCCTGGTCCACGATTATTTCGTAGCGGGGACCCAGGAAAGGCGAACCGGCCGGGGCCTGTATCTGTTCCTGCATGGCTTGCGTGCCGGAGGCAATGCGCCAGGTGAGGCTCTGGTCGTAATTGACGATCTGCTCTTGGAGGACGCTTTCCATTTCTGCATCGTAATCACAGTCCATGCAGACGAAATCCGGAACCGGGTCTGTGAACTCTATCCTGAGATTTAAATCCGAGGTGAAGGAGACTGTCCTGTTTGCGGGGTTGTACTGGAAAGGAGAGATCTGCAGCCGTATGACTCGCTGGCCGCGGATCCAAGCTTCGCCTGCAATGATCGCCGGTGAGGCGGGAAATAGCCCGTCTGTTTGAGATAACGGATCATTCGGAACGCGCTGCATCTTCCCGGCTGTCAGGTCCTCGGTTAAAGGAACAGGGATCTCTGCAGTTGGAAGCGAATAATGACCGGAGAGGCGGGTCGTATTTACGGAAATGAGACGAAGGGCCGCTATGCCTTCGGCGGGGATACCGACGATCAGGTCCATGACCGGCAGTTCAGGCGCGCCCGGCTGTTTTACCATCCCGTTCTGACCCTCAAAGGAAAGGATGTCGTACGCGACTTGATCGGGCTGCGAATTCCGGATAGTGAAATCGGAGAGTTTTATCTGGAGGTCTACACCGGTTGCATCCGTCCGGACGCGCACAGGCTCGTCCGGTGCGATACCGGCGGCAAACGAGGGTAGGCTCACCCAACCGACCCCCATCAGCAGGAAAACGCCTGCCAGGGTTATGAAAAGGCGTTGGGTCTTATTCATTCCACGCTCCTGCTGCGAATTGAATCATTATAACAACCAGGCAGATGCGAGGAATTAAGCGGGGATAAGAAGTAAAGCATGCCGGCGCGAAAATATCAGGCCGCGTGACATCGATAACACAAAAAGCCTGCCGGAAAGGGGCAGGCTCTCTGTGTATTCGCTTCGGTGTACCTACGGAGAGACGTCGTCGGTTCCGAGACCAGTAAGGTCCAGGGGGTCAATGCCCGTAGGAAGGACGGAGCCGGCGCGTGTTTCAAGATCAAGCTCTAGAATAATTGCAGGTGCAATATACGGCTTTCGTTCCGGCTCTTTTGCTATTGGGCGTTCGTTGTTGTTCGTAGACATAGTGATGACTCCAAAAATGAAAAAGTTTAATAAATGGCTATAATTAATTTGATTATACAGGAAAGTATTATGGAATCAGCGTGAGAGTATCTTAACGATTCCGTTGCAAATATTTATCCTGTCCGCAAACGCATGTTTGTCTCAGGCCAATGTTTCCGTTCAGAAAGGAAAACACCGAGACCATAAAAGCTCACAGAGAGGGTTAATAACAGTGCGAGCTGGCTGGGAAGGGTGCTAGTCCCATCTGCGAAAATCAGTTCAGTTGAAAGCGGTTCGCCATTCTGTGAAATCGCTTCAATTTTATATGCATAATACCTGCTGGGCAATAGCTGGAGGTCAACGAAACGGTAATCTTCCAGTGTTTCATTCCCCGGGATCTCCTGCAGCAGCATAAATTCCTGGCTTCCGGCTTCGCGAGCCCGATAGATATGAAATTCCTGTGGGATGTTTCCTGCCACCGTCCATTCGAGCACAACTTTCGGTGGAAACGCGAACCACACGATGAGGAGAAGCAGCACGGCCAGCCCCATGCCCAGGCGCCAGACTCCGGGCTGAATCGTCGGGCTGGGATTTTCCTTTATGCTGGCATGGATGCGCGCCCAGACTGCATTGGATGGCACTGAGGCGTCCTCACGCAATCCTCGCTGCAGGTCCCGGACTAATACCAGGCGCTGCCGGGCGCTTTCATCATCCTTCAGACGGAACTCGACGAGCATCCGCTGTAAGCGGTTGGCGCGTCCGTTTGCGTACAACGGGAGCAGGCTGTCAATGTATTCTGTGAGTTTATGATTATCCTTCATATTGGTATCCCGAGGCGGATAGCAGGCGAGAAATCTGGTTCAATGCCTGGTTGACCCGGCTCTTCATCGTACCGACCGGACATTCCACAACACTTGCAGCTTCCTTGTAAGTCAGCTCATGGTAGAAGATCAGCCAGATAGCCGTCCTGTGTTTCGGTGTTAAGTCCTGGAGGGCTCTTTGCACCTGCTCCGACTGCCAGCTGTTGACTGCCGCGTCGTGCGGGCCAGGCTTTCCCGAAGGCAAGAAATCTACAGACTCCAGCTCGACCGGTTTTTTCAGTTTCGATAGCCAGGTAGCAGAACGGTAGTAGGTGACTCGCAGAAGCCAGGTCTTTACACTGGACTTTCCACGAAACTCGCCGGCGCGCTGCCACGCAGCCAGGAATACGTCTTGCAGGATTTCTTCTGCAGCATTTTCA
>JBFGQG010000424.1:0-3663 GCA_041564295.1 Anaerolineales bacterium
AGCGGGCGTCGTAGAGATCCACCCGTTCCGGGTACGGGCCAACCATCCGATCCAGATACCGCGATTCAAACTTATGCGTCTCGCGCGCCAGGGCGCCCAGATCGCTGACGCCGAAATAGCTTGCCCCTGCATTAAAAACTTTGCGGAACGTCAGGGCTGCCAGAGTCGTATAACCCCCGGCGCTGCCGCCGCGAATGATCAGGCGCTCGGAATCCACACGGCCGGTCGTTGCCATATACACTGCACCATTCGTGCAGTCGTCTACGTCGACTTCACCCCATTTCCCATAAAGCCTGCGGCGAAATTTGCGACCATAACCCGTGCTGCCGCCGTAGTTTACATCCAGTACAGCGAAGCCCCGACTCGTCCAATATTGAATGGCCAGGTTGAAGGAGGCGTCGGTCTGCCCCGTTGGGCCGCCGTGTGAAATTACCAGAAGCGGCGGCAGTTCTCCCTTGAGGCCGACAAAATCCTTATTATTTGGCGGGTAATAAAAACCGAAAGCGGTAAGGCCGTTCTCGGTTGGGAATTCAACTGATTCGGGAATTGACAGGTAGCCCGGCTCGATTTCCAACTCGCTGGCCTTTCGCAGCACGGTCATATCGCCAGAGGTGAGGTCCATCTCTACAATTCTCCCGACCTCCGTCGCAGACCCGGCGTAGAAGACCGCACGGTCTCCACTCACCTGTAGACTCGAGAGCGAGTCGTAAGGCGTCTCGATCTGGTCCCAGGCTCCGGACCGGGCGTCCACGTCCAGCAGGCTCCAGCGGCCATCGCGGTTCGCTCCGGCAATGATCCTGTTACCACCTGCGAAAGCGTAGGTCGACATCCCAAAGACCCAGTTCGGATATCCGAATTCGGCCTCCATAGCAGCCAGGTGGACTGGCTCCTTCCCGTCCCAGCTGTAAAGGTTCCACCAATCCGTACGGTCAGAAATAAATATTACCTCGCCATCCGGAGACCAGCCTGGCTGCATGATCGATTCATCCTCGCCGCCGGTAATTTTCCTGGGATGGGTCAATTTACCGGCAGGAGAGAGGTCGCCTATCCAGAGTTCGACGTCGTCCCAGGGCATGTTGGGATGATCCCAGGTGAGCCAGACCAGGTGTTTGCCGTCCGGACTGATGCGCGGGGAGGAATAGAAATCTCGTCCGGACTGCAGCAGATGAACCGAGCCGTCTAACAGGTCGAGTCGAGCGATGCTGTTGGCTGCTTCCCGGTCGGATTCAGCATGGTTTTCAACCACACACACGAGCCATTCTCCTGAAGCTGGAAATACAAAGTCCGCGTAGCGAAAAGCGCTCTCCGGGGTCACGGCTTCCGGTGCAAGACCGGGTTCGGCGCGGTACAGGCGCTGGTCGGCCAAGTTGACAAAATATACTGTGCCCTGATGAACGGCATACGCACCGCCGCCGTATTCGTGGACGCGGGTGCGCACGTTAAAAGGCTGAGGAGTGACGTCTTCAATACTGCCGTCCGGCTGTCGTCGAACAATCACTACCCGGCCGTTCTCCTGCGGACGACCTTCCAGCCAGTACGTATCGGAGCCGTCGAGATAGACACCGCCGAGGCCAACTGATGTGGAGACAATCAGGTCCGCAGTTATGGGCGATTTCCAGGAACCAAAGGGGGCAATATTGCTGTGCATGAAAGTGCCTACATGATCCTTGCTCAGTTTTTTATACCTGGCAGTATACTACCTTAAAATTTCAGAATTGAGAGGCGAGCGTTTTATACTTTATAAACAGGAAAGGAAAACCAGTGAAAAGGTTAGCAGGGCGCATCGCGCTCATCACCGGCGGAACGTCAGGGATCGGTAAAGCTACTGCGCGCTTATTTTCAGAGCAAGGCGCCGTTGTCGTGATCACGGGTCGGAGGGAGGACCGCGGCCGGCAGGTCGTTGCGGAAATCGAAGCGCTCGGTGGACAGGCTTCGTTCATCCATGCTGATCACACGCTGCCGCAGGACTGTATCCGGGTGGTCGAAGAAATCGTTACAAAATTCGGCCGGCTTGATATCTTGTTCAACAATGCCGGAATCGTCGTAAAAGGAACCGCTGAAGCAACGACCGAAGAGACCTGGCAAAAGGTAATGGATGTGAATGTGACCGCTGTCTGGCGAATGAGCAGGCTGGCACTCGAACAGATGCGGCGCCAGGGACACGGCGTGATAGTGAATAATGCATCTGATTGGGGCCTCGTAGCCGGTGAAGCGGCCGTTGCGTACTGTACAAGCAAAGGCGCCGTCATCCAGATGACAAAAGCCATCGCTTTGGACCATGCCCGGGAGGGCATCCGCGTCAATGCAGTCTGCCCGGGTGATACATTCGTTGAAAGGTGGGCGGAAAAAGGTTATTTCGACAGCACCCGGCCGGTTACCCTGTCAGAAGCCAATCAGGATGCGGGCAGCGCGCTGCCGTTGGGGCGTGTCGCGGCAGCTGCGGAAATAGCCCAGGCAGTCTTATTCCTCGCCAGCGATGAATCCTCATTTGTGACTGGAACGACCCTGCTGGTGGATGGGGGGAATACGGCGAGATAGGGTGCCAGGTTCCAGGCACCTGGAGCCTGGTAAGCGCATTCCGGCAGGACTACGCTGACCGCAGCACCGCCCCCACCTCCCGCTCCAGCCGGCCGACGATCTTATTCCGGATCCTGGCAACATCTTTATCCTTTAGTGTTCTGTCCTCAGCCTGGTAGGTGACCCGGTACGCCAGGCTCTTCTGCCCCACCCCAGCCTGTTTGCCCCGGTAAACATCAAACAGCCGGACATCTGTCACAAGACTGCCGCCGGTTTGGCGGATCAAACCTTCTATCAGGTCGGCCGGAACGGCATCGTTTACAACCAGAGCGAGGTCTTCGATCACCGGCGGGAATGTCGGCACCGGCAGGGATTCGAACAGTTCAGGGACAGCTTCAAGCAGCGCTTCCATGTCGAACCGGGCGGCGAGGACGATTTTACCGTCGAAATCATAATTCACCGCAACTTTAGGATGGAGCTCGCCCATTGTGCCAAGTCTTCTCTCGCCGCAGGTGATGAAGGCGCATTTCCCCGGATGGAAACTGGGATGCTGTCCCGGCTCGTATTTCACAACCACATGCAGTCCCTCCAGGAGCGTTTCCACGACGCCTTTCAAGTCGAAGAAATCCATTGCACGTTCAGCATTGTCCTGCCAACCGGGAAACACGGGAGCACCAGCCATCGCGATGACCAGGCGCGAATACTCGTCCGGCAAGATACCGCCTTCTGAGCCAATGAAAACTTCGCCGATCTCGAACACTGCGATGCGGTCTTGCAGCCTGGCGTTGCGTTCGACAATTTCCAGCACAGAAGCAAGAAGACTCTGTCGCATCACGGCGCGCTCGCTGTTGATGGGATTCATCAGTTTGACGTACGGCCGGTCAACCGGTGGTGTATCCGGTGCGAGGCGGCGAGCTTCCGCTTCCGGCGTCGTCATCCTGTACGTAATGACCTCCTGTAAGCCAGCTGTGACGAGCAGGTCACGCACACGCTCTTCTAGCTCAAGCGGTGGGTTGCCGCGCTGCGGTGGCAGCTCGTCTGCAATGCGTGTTTCGGGTATTCTATCGTAACCATAAATGCGCGCGATTTCCTCCATCAGGTCTGCTTTGCCAACGACGCCTTTGCCGATATCCAGCCGGAAATCAG
>JBFGQG010000425.1:0-3661 GCA_041564295.1 Anaerolineales bacterium
CTGCTCAATGTTTTGCAGGGCTTCATTATGGTTGTTAAGATGGTTGTTAAGCAGGCCGATATAAGCCAGGGTCTGCGCGAGGATCTTCCGGTTCCCGAGCTCTTTGAACAGGGATAGCGACTGCTGGTAATACTTCATTGCACGAACGTAATCTCCCTGGCGGTGAAATAGGCGGCCGATTTGCAGCAATGATTTCGCTTCGGTCGGTTTATTTCCGATGCTCTTTGCCAGTTCAAGAACTTTACTGAAATGCCTGCCGGCTTCTGCAAATTCTGATTTTTCGATTGCGATGATGCCGAATTCAAAGAGAGATTCGATCTCGATCGTTTCGTTGCCGGTCTTATCCGAGATTCTCAGTGCCTTTGAAAGCAATTCGCTTGCTGTGCTGAAATCGCCTTTCCTGCGTGAGATTTCTGCAAGCATATGGAAACTCGAACCTTTCCCTTGAAGGTCGCCGATCTTCTCGGTGATTTCATGGAAACTGTTGAGGTGTTCGATCCCTTCATCGTACAGGTCCTGGCTGCGTAATTTGAGATTCCCCAGATCTTTGAGCACCCAGCCTTCGCCGCGCAGGTCGCCGATACGGCGATAGATTGCAAGCGATTGCTCGTATCGGTCTAACGCAGCCTCTGTCGTTTCCAGCCTTTCCGCCACGATGCCCATGTAGCGGATACTGTCGGCCTCGATCTGGGAAAGACCTGAGGGGCGCGCGATTTCAATCGCTTTATCGAGATGGGCTTCCGCTTCTTTATATTCACCCTGCGCGATGAGCGCTCTTCCCCAGAGTTGATGGCCCTGCCCGACAATTCTCGCGGATCCTGCAGATTGCCCGAATTCAATTGCCTGCTTTGAATACCGGATGATATTGTCGTACTCGCTGAGCTCAGAAGAGAAAACTGCGTGCAGCAGCGCCACCTGTCCGCGGCGCTCGTCATCGTCGAGCGCCCTCGCGATTTCCTCGAGCGAAAAGATGTCCATTTTTTGAGCCGTCCGATTCCCTTGCAGGCTGAAATTTTGGGTTCGTTCCTTTAATACAAGGAAACGCTCTAGCAGGTCATTCTCAGGCAGCAGCTCGAGGGCTCTCCCCAGGTAGCGGAGCGCCTCGTTGTTCACATACTGTTTCATGGATTGTTCACCGGCGATCCGCAGGTAGACGGCAGCCCGCTCCAATTGTCCGCCAAGTTCGAGATGGCCCGCAATAATCGGGGTAAATTCGCTCGTTTTCTCAGCGCCGTGTTCGATCAGCCATTCTGCGATGAGTCCGTGGTAAACCGGACGCATTCTTTTTAGCACTGTTTCGTAAGTCACCTCCCGCAGGATGGCATGCTTAAAGACGTATTCCTGGAAACCTGTGAACGCGCCTTTCTTTTTCGCATAAATCATTTCTTTATCCTGCAAGGTTCTCAGGGCATCATGAATACGGCTTTGCTCGGATACATCCGTTTCGGAGGAGTTGATATGCAGTAGAATGCCGTCCCAGAAATTGCGCCCAACGACCGAAGCCTGCTGCAGAAGGCTTTTTTCGAAGGGCGAGAGGCTGTCGAGACGTGATTGAATGACGCCTGTCAAGGTTGGCGGGACATCGAGATCTAACAGCCGGTTTTGCTCGATCTGCCAGCCGCTATCGGTCTTGTTGATGACTCCGTTCTCAATCAGCATTTTGATCAGTTCTTCAATGTAGAACGGGTTGCCTTCCGCGCCGCTGACGATAAATTCGCGCAGGATCAGTGGAATATGGTCTGCTCTGGCGAGGATTTTGCCGATCAGCAGGCGGCTGTCTCGTCGCGAGAGGGGTGGCAGGCGCAGTGTCTGGAAAGCAGGGTGAGTTTTTCCCCATTGTTCCCTCTGCTCGAACAAGGCAGGCCGGGCATTACAAACAATGAGCATTTGCTGTTTGTCGAGGACGTGTACGAGGTGGACGAGAGCGTCTAAGGATTGGGCATCAGCCCAGTGGCTATCTTCGATCAGCAGGATGCAGAGGTGCTTATTTGCGATGTTCGTGAAGAACGTGATTAAATCTCCCCAGGCGCGGTCACTCAACTGCTGCACATCCTCGGCAACCCCTTCGAGATATCGGCTTTTGCTGAAATCAAAACCAAGCAGGTTCCCGATAAAATGCGACCGGACTTTGCCGTCTTCACCATCGGCGAGCCAAGGGGCAATTTCAGCCTCAAATTTTTCAGGCAATCTGTCGGCCGGGAAGTTTTCCTGGATACCGAGGTGTCGGGAAAACATATTGCGGAAGACGGAATAAGGGGTCAGCTGGTGTTCACGCTGGGAACGTCCTTTGAAGATTTTCGTCCCTTCAGGCAGCCTGCCTTCGAACTCCAGCATGAGCCGGGATTTTCCCACCCCGGCATCTGCAATCACGGTAACAAGTTGTGCTTGCTTTCTGTCATTTACCCTTTGCAGGGCGCTGTCGAGGTGTGCCAACTGGTCTTCGCGCCCGATCAGCGGTGTCCGCACCCAATCAACACCCCGCGTCCGGTCAATGAAGGACTCCGCTCTGGCGCCAGTTACCAGGAATGCGGTAATGGGTTCGTTAAATCCTTTCAACTCGAGCGATAATAATTTTTGAAGTTCAAAATTTCCGTGTACGAGGCGTTCAGTGTTCGCGGAAATCAATAATCCCCCTGGGGGTGCCGCGGTCTCCAACCTGCTGGCAAGATTTACAGCTTCACCCTTGACCGTATCCTCGCCTTCGGAGATTCCGCCTATCAAAACGATGCCGGAATCAATCCCGATCCGCACTTCAAAGCCCTTGATTCCGCGCTTCTCTTCGAGGTCCAGGCTGTATTTTTTGGCGAGATACAGGATTTCAAGACCGGCGCGCACGGCCATTTCAGGGTCGTTATCGTGCGATTCCGGATGCCCGAAGATCGCCTTGAATCCGTCGCCTGTGAAGCGGGTTACGCGCCCACCGGCCTGGACGACCGGTTTTTCCAGAAGGATCAGGGCGCGGTCGATAATCTCCATATTTTCTTCTGGATCGAGGTCCCGGACGATACTGGTGTGCCCGGCGATGTCCATCATCAAGATGGTGGCCTGTTTTCGCTGCTGCTCGGGTTGGAGTTCCGCGATCTGCTTTTCGAGCGCCTGTATCGCCGTATCCACGACGACGCTGCCGAGGGCAGCGCGCTGTTTCTCAAACGACTCGATCGCTTCACGAAGTGCGTTGATCTTCTCCTGGACGGTTTCGGGCATTAGAAATGTCCTTTTTTATCGCATATGATGAATTGCCGCAGTGAATTGGAATAATCCATCTTTCCGCAGGCAGTCAAAAAAAGATGGGCTTGACGCATTTTCTCTAGCATACTCGATTCCGAAGCAACTGCAAGTTATTCGCACCACTTTCCCTATATGGGCTGGTTCACACAAGATCGTTTCGTTCGAAATCAAGCCGATAATAATCTTCAAACAGAAAATACTGGTCATCAATGGTTGGGCATTTGCCAGGAAACCGGACCAAAGTCGGACGCCTCAACCAGTGTAATACCAATTAAAACGACCTTCAGCAGATGTCAGTCTAATGAAGGTCGCCAGAATACAATTTGTTATCAGTGCCGCAGTTATTTGGCCTTATGAACTGAAACCAGTGGACCAGTAATCCGCATAGCCATAAGGCTTCCTTTTACGGCCGGACATTTCCCTCAACCTGGCA
>JBFGQG010000426.1:0-3654 GCA_041564295.1 Anaerolineales bacterium
CATCTTTCTCCCGCAATGGTCGGGAGAATTGTAAACCCAAACTGCGTTTCATGTCGGGCTGGACGATGTTAATCACTGCCGGTATCGTTCTCCGTCTGCACCCAGACCCGGCGACCGTCCGTGGACAGTTCTATCCAGCCTGATTTGTCGGTGCGCAGGAGCGTATATGGCTCGAGATAGGAGATTAATTCAGCGTCCGGGAGGTTCTCCCGGTTTCCGGCGGCTACGCTGACCAGGACGAACTCAGGCCGTAGCCGTTCGATCCATTCGGACGGGTTAAGAGGGCTGTATCCGCTGCCGGCCAGCAGGAGCGCTGTGACTGGAGGGATATCCAGCTGGACCGTGTTGAAATCAGCGCCCATTGGGAGCAGGGCGGTAAATCCCTGCCAGCAGAGCATCAGGACGGCGCCCCGCGGAGTGACGTCCAGCACTTTAAGCCGGGCGCCGCTGCCAAGCTCAAGCTCCTGGCCAGGGATGGCCGGGATCACCGGAATATTCAGGTTATTCATCATTTCTTGCATATTTAAATAATTTTGCGATATATTTTGCCTCCCCGCCAAAAGCGATTGCCGGGGCAAATACCGGTCCAACAGCGGCGGCAGCCCTGCAATCTGGTCGTCATCCGTGCCGGCAATGACCAACCAATCCAGGGAACGCTGGAACAAAGGGATGCGTCTGCCCAACTGGTCCGAAAGCCGCGCTGCGGAAGGGCCGCCGTTGACGAGCAGCCACCGGTCGCCGGGAGTCTGAATGAGAACGGCCTCGCCCATGCCCGATTCCAGCAACCACATCCGCAGCAGCCCGGGCGATGCAGCCGCTCCCGCTCGCCAGATCGAGACCGCGCCTCCAAGCAATAAAAGCAGCACGATCAACCGCGCTGCGGGGAAAACTTTTGCCAGTTTTGCTCGAAAGGGACCCGAACTCCTGATGATTAACGGGCCAAGCATTGCCGCCAGAACGATCCCCGGCCCTATTTTCCCGAGCGCTATGGCGCCACCTTTTACAAGAGAGAAAACTTCCACCATCCGGATGCTGTACGCCAGAAAAGGGTAGGCTGTCATGGCCGCCGCCTTCCCCAGGGGCAGCCAGGCCATGCCCGTCAGGACGGAAATTCCACCCAGCACCATCACCGCCGGCTGGAAAGGCAGGATCAGCGGGTTGACGAGGAAGGCCGTCAGCGAGAGCCTGCCGAAATGATAGACAATGACCGGGAGCGTTGCGACCTGTGCTGCCAGGGTCAGCAAGACCGCATCGCTCACAACAGGCATGATCTTGCGCACCAGTGAAACGCGCCAATAGCGGCTCGCGATGGACGCGAACGCTTTCGTCAGGGGTTCCGCGTACAGTACGAGACCGGCGGTAGCGGCAAAGGAAAGCTGGAAACCGACATCAGATAGGACCAACGGATTGATAAACGTCATCAATGATGCCGTCACTATCAGGCTGTTGAGCCCTGCCATCGACCGGCCCGTCCGCCTGAGCGCAATCGCCGTCCCGCCCATCACAGCGGCGCGCATCACGGCCGGATCTGCTCCAACCAGAATCGTGTAAAGCGCGATCGCCCCGATGGCGATGAAAGCGCCAGGCCGGGACCCGAATACCCTGCCGAATACTGATATGAATATCGCCGCGATCAGTCCAATGTTAAAGCCGCTGATCGCAATAATGTGGGAAGTGCCTGTATCGCGAAACGCAGTCTGCAAATCCGGCGGGAGACCGTTATCTAAACCTAACAGGATGCCTGCGAGGAGCGCGGCTTCCGGGTCCGGAAATAATGTGTGGATGGTCGTAAACGCGCGTGACTTGAAGCGGTGAAGCGCAGCAATCCATCGATGGCCTTGATCCTTTCCAAGCCGCGCTGCTTCTGCAAAGGGTATGTAAGCATATATACCCTGCCTGGCAAGGTAGTCCCGATAAGAGAAAGTTTCGCTTTCCCCCGGCGTTTTGAGCGCGCCTGTCACTGCGATGCGATCCCCATATTCCCAGTCTCCGCCGCGTTCAATCCTGGCAAGCAGAGTGCCGCGCACAGGCAGGTGCCGGAAGCCGTTTGCCGGTCGGATTTCACGCGCGGAAATACGCAGGAGCGTGTAGGTATCGCGGACATCCGGAGGCGAATCGAGGATACCGAGCACAGTGTAGCGAGCAGTCTCATCGTTGTATCGGGCGATAAAATCGGGCGCATCCAGGACGGGCAACGCCACGGCTTGGCGAGCGGCGCCGAGGGAAAATGAGGCCGCAATCAGGAACGGGAGCAACCGGATGACCTGCAGCGAAACCGCTGCAGGGTCCAGCCGTATACGGACTAAAATCCAGTCCAGTGAATGGCGATTTCCAGGATTTGTGCCTGCGGGATAGGCAACTGTGAACCCTGCCAGCAGCAGACTTCCTGCCGACATCCCGAGCCAGGTTGCACTGCTCAGACCAGATCGGCCTCCCAGCAAAACACCGAGTATAAACGCCCCACAGACGTAAAAAAGCGGCATTTCAGGCCGCTCTCCGTTTCGATCGCATTATTTCGATTTTAGCAGGATCTCCAGGGAGGAGGTTTTGATGCGACCGGTTTTACCCGCCCAGGATGTATTTCCCTTTGATTGACCCAGCAGGCGCTGTCCCAGGTCAATTACCGGGCTCGAAGCTCTCTCCGGCCGCGGCACGGACCATTTCAGGTGTGATTACCTTGCCTTGAGGGATATTATCGCGCTCGCTCATAACCTCTTCAATGTGTTTTCCGAAAGCGTCGATGTCCCTTTGGGCTGCTCTGGACATACCTTTAAACATCAGGTTCGCCATGATCCGTCCGGATCTCGGCCCTTTTGCTGAACTGAAAGACTGTGTCAAAAACGTCCCGTTCGAATTGGGATCCAGGCAGTACTCAATATAAAGATATGTATTCTTCACCGGAACCGGTGCTACAACCTGAACGAGTATCCTTTCAAAAGGCTGCCATTCTAATATCGTTTGCGGAAAGACTGTATCGCCGTGATAGCATTGATATACACTACCCGTTGTGATTCGCCCGGATTTTCGTGAATCTATGACCGTCCGTGTCCCTCCTGCTAAAACGTTGAAATGCTCCGGATGGATCAGGTAGTCCCATACGCGTTCAGGAGCAAGCTCAATATCCGTAGAAACTTTCAAAATAATATCCTCAGCCGGGAAAGGCAATCGGATATTATCTTTTTTCTCTTCCCAGACAGGGTGCATGTCCTGGATCCACGTTCTGACCATACCCAGGTGTTCATATTCTTCTGTGTGAGAAGTCATTTTCGAACTGATTTCTTGTAGAGACAACTGCTGGATGACAGCATCCGTGTAAAGCGTGTAGGCCTTGATGCCAGTCTTTTCAGATACATGATTTTTCAGCAGCCGGTGTATGATGACCACATCCGAACCGACGAGTTCGTCGTGCGCATCCAGTTTCTGAATGCCAAAAACGCCGTAATGGACAAAGAACTTCAGGTCCAATGTTTTGATGTTCTTGCAGGCGTTGCATTGGCAGGTCGTGTTGAGCACCATCAAGTCTACAGCCCTTCGAAAGGCAACATACGTATCCTCAATCAACTCAACAAATGTCTGACCCTGAAAAAAATTATCCCTCAGCCCATAACTGATCACTGCATCGCCGGCCAGTCGAGAGATTATGAGCGGCGGGCG
>JBFGQG010000427.1:0-3651 GCA_041564295.1 Anaerolineales bacterium
GCGATCATGAATAACGGCATTCCCCACATTCCCGAACCGGTCAACGAACCGGTGTTCCAATATGCACCCGGTTCACCAGAGCGGGCGTCACTGAAGGCGCGGCTCCAGGAGATCAAGAACGAGTCAGTCGAGATACCCGCCATCATCGGTGGCGAAGAGATTTTCTCGAGTGATATTAAGGAAGTTCGAGCACCCCACAACCACGATCTGCTGCTCGGTCGTGCTCACATGTGTGGATCGACGGAGGTCGAGCGTGCCGTCGGAGTTGCGCTCGAGGCGCGCAACGACTGGTCACGCATGCACTGGGCCGACCGTGCCGCCATCTTTCTTCGAGCCGCCGAACTTCTGTCCGGTCCGTGGCGCGACACTGCGAACGCCACAACGATGCTGGGGCAGAGCAAGAACGCGTATCAAGCCGAAATCGATGCCGCCTGTGAGCTAATCGACTTCTTCCGATTCAACGCGACGTACATGCAGCAGATCTACGACGATCAGCCCATCTCGTCGAAAGGCGTTTGGAATCGGCTGGAGTACCGTGCACTTGAGGGTTTTGTCTTTGCCGTAACGCCGTTCAATTTCTCATCGATTCAAGGTAACCTGCCGACCGCACCGGCCCTAATGGGCAACGTCGTGATTTGGAAGCCCGCATCGAGCTCTCTCTATTCCGCGTACTTCACCTACAAGCTTCTCGAAGAGGCCGGGCTTCCACCCGGTGTTATTAACATGGTGCCGGGTCGTGGTGCCGCCGTCGGTGACCCGATCTTTGCGTCACCGCATCTGTCAGGTCTGCACTTTACGGGATCAACATCGACCTTCCAGTACATGTGGAAGACCATCGGCGAGAACATTGCTGACTACCGCACTTATCCACGAATCGTTGGAGAAACTGGTGGGAAGGATTTCATCGTGGCGCATGCGTCGGCCGAACCCCGGCAGGTCGCTACGGCGATCGTCCGAGGTGCTTTCGAGTATCAGGGCCAGAAATGTTCGGCAGCCTCCCGCGTGTACCTCCCGAAATCTCGGTGGCCCGCCATACGGAAGGAGATGGAGTCGCAGCTTGGCGAGATCAAGATGGGAGATGTGGAGGATTTTTCGAACTTCATGAATGCGGTTATCGACAGGCCTGCTTACGAGAGCATCACGGATTATATCAAACACGCCAAGGCGACGGACGCCGTGGACGTTCTCTTTGGCGGGTCGTTTTCCGACGACGAGGGGTTCTTTATCGAGCCAACCGTACTGCTTACCACGGACCCCCTCTATCGAACCATGTGTGAGGAGATTTTTGGTCCGGTTGTGACAGTCTTCGTGTATGAGGACAACAGGTTCGAGGAGACGCTCGACCTTGTCAACGAAACGTCACCATACGCGTTGACCGGTGCGATCTTTGCAAATGATCGGGCGGTGATCAGGAAAGCGACGGAATCACTTGTGGACGCGGCAGGCAACTTCTACGTCAATGACAAGCCCACCGGTGCGGTCGTAGGTCAGCAGCCATTTGGAGGGGCCCGAGCGTCCGGCACGAACGACAAAGCGGGTTCGTACCTGAACCTGATACGATGGGTGTCGGCACGCTCTATCAAAGAAAGTTTCAATCCGCCCAATCACTTTGCATATCCGTTCCATGACGCTCCCTAGAACGCAGCGTCAGAATCAGGTGCAGTAAAAATGTCTCGAGCGATTCGTGTTGTTCAATTCGGCGTGGGTCCGATCGGTCTGGCATGCGCTCGTACAATACTTGACAAGCAGGCCACTGGTCTGGTCGAACTGGTGGGTGTTGTCGATGTCGACCCCGCGAAGGCTCGTCAGGACATCGGCACTCTCGTGGGCAGGAATCGTACGGGTTTGCTGGTTTCAGACGACGCTGAAGAAGTCCTCAGAACCACAAAACCGGCCGTCGTGATTCATTCGACATCTTCGTTCATGGCTGACGTGGTGGATCAGCTCGTGTTGTGTGCTCGCATGGGCGCAAATGTGGTTTCGTCGACGGAGGAGCTTTCGTTTCCCGACCCTGAGCAGGCTGATTTGACAGATCGCATCCATGGCGCGTGTCTGGAGCACGGTGTTACCGTGCTCGGTACCGGCGTCAACCCGGGTTATGCCATGGGAGAACTCGTAGTGGTCGAAGGGCTGAAAGAAGAAATGGAGGTTTCGTCAGACAAGATCTATGTTTTTCAAAGGCCCCCCTCCGACCTGAAGCCTGTGGCGGGTATAGCCACCGTAGCCGAAGGTAACCTCGTGTCGCACGTGCAACTGCTGGCCAGGAATCTAGGGATCCCCAATGCAGCCCTTTCTGATTCCAACCTGGAGGGACTTAAAAAATACGCCGGAACCATGGTCTTTTATGCGGTTTCCAACAAGGGGAATGTGATCCTGAAACCAGCCGACCAGATGACCTCAGAGGAAAAGGCTTTGTTCGAAGTAAAATCCCGAAAGGAGGAAAAGATAGCAGTGCCCGTGAAAGATATACGCCTCGATGTTAGAAAAGTCCTGAACATGAGGTCTGTGGATGCCTCTAATTCCGGAAAACTATGCGGGCCCAAGGCCGCGAACCTGGGGCAGTTGAAAAAGATGTTCCCCGATGAAGTAGTGGAAGGATTGGTCATACCCTTTGGGGTTTTCAAGATGCATATGGACCGCCCTATGCCTGAAACAAGCGGCAGCTACTGGGACTATCTCAATGCTATGTTCCGTGAGGCGGATGAAATGCGGGCGGCAGGAACCCCCGAAGGAAAGGTGGAGGAGTTCCAGTTAGAACGTCTTAAGACCCTCCGTGCAGCCATTCAGGCCATGGCGCTCGACCCGGATTTTGTCAGGGACCTGGAAACCGGATTTACTTCGGTGCTGGGAGCTGATCTGGGAAAGATCCCCGTCTTTCTGAGAAGTGATACGAATATGGAGGATTTGAAGGATTTCACCGGAGCGGGTTTAAACCTGACGATCTTTAACACGGTAGACAGGGAAAAGATCCTCAAAGGGATAAAGGACGTATGGGCCTCTCCCTATACCGAACGCAGTTTTAAATGGCGACAAAAATACCTGCTGAACCCTGAGAACGTATTCCCTTCAATCCTGGTTATCCCCAGCGTGGATGTGGATTATTCAGGGGTGATGATCACCAAGGGGATCAATGTGGGTACCGAAAAGGATCTCACCGTCGCCTTCAGTAGGGGTGCCGGAGGAGCAGTCGACGGACAGGCAGCCGAAACACGGTTGATCACCGGGCAATCCGATCTTCTGCTAGCTCCTGCCAGGGAGATCTTTTACAACAGGCTGCCGGAAACGGGAGGAACCGAAAGGCGGATCGCCACCTTTGAAGAACCCATCCTGAATAACAGGAATAAGGCAGACATCAGGAACCTGGCGACCAGCCTGCGGGAGATCCTTCCCAGAGAAACAGAATCAGACTACAAAGGCGCCTACGATGTAGAACTGGGTTTCAAGGACAATAAGCTTTGGCTGTTCCAGATCAGGCCCTTTGTAGAAAATAAAAGAGCCCTGGGATCTGCCTACCTCGAATCGATCACCCCTGTAATCCGGAAAGACAAAGTCATTCAACTTTCAACAAAATTATAATATGAATACATTCATCAAGATCTTCGGAATTCCGTTCATCGCCCTTATATCAATATCATTTTTCTATCCAATTGA
>JBFGQG010000428.1:0-3650 GCA_041564295.1 Anaerolineales bacterium
GGTCCTTTACTTGTATTAGCAATTATACAAATAGAATCCCCGGATTACAGATGTTATCCGGGGATTCTGTTTGATTCCTGACCAGTCGAATGAAATTTGGACTGGTCAGTTGATCAAGTGGTATGGGAACGAACCTTGCACATACTGCGGGTGCAAACTTAAGGATGACGCTGCCGGCTCACTAAATCTCACCCACCGGTGCACGATAGCCCTTTCATTTGCATCTACAGCTACAAGATGGCTGCCGCCGGTCGGAAAGCGCCTGCGAAAGAGCAGCAGGATGTAGACTCCGATGCCGTACGCACCTGGAATTTAATAAAATTTTCCTGGCATTTAAAAATTCTACGGCTCTAAATAAGGTTGGATCGCCTGTAGCAGGTTGGCGCGCTGGCTGATGATCGTAAAGCCAGAGCTGATCAGCGGCTTTGGTGTCTCATCCCAAACCGCTTCGGGACCATAAAGGAAATAAATATCCCAGGCGACCGTTCCGAAAGGATAATGGCCTTGTTGAAAAAACCATTTTCCGACTTCTTTCGGTTGGTCCCAAAAATGGATCGCACGTTCGTCAGTGATCAGGGTATCGTCCCAGCGTGAACGATGGTCGGTAAAAAGCATATTGAACCAGACTGCGTAAACATGTAAATCCGCTTCCGGATAAGGTTCAAGGATTTCTTCCTGCACAAACTGTGCACCGGCCCGGCACTCAGGTCAGGTAGGGGAAAGCAAGACGAGCAGGCGGGCGCTGCCTTCATCCTGGTTGAACTGACTTGTGAGCGTGTCCAGCCCGCCAAGGTCATACAGTGTCCGAGGGGAATAATCTGTTCCAGGAGCGACCTCAAGATCCGGTGTGGGAAGGTTGCCGGCACACCCAGCTAGAAGTAAAAATATGAAAGTAAACAGCAGTTCGGAAATGATGCGCATAGTTTTGAGACGACCTGCGAAAAATAATTCTTTCTTGATATCTTCATTAGAGCGGCTTTAAGCTCAAATTACCCTCTTCTTGTTGCGGCCAGATTGAATTTACCCAGCAACCACTTTATTGAACGCTTCTTTTTGTCCTTGAATGCAGTCAAGTTCTCCATACCAGCAGACACTCTCCAGCTGTTGGAAGGTCAATGATGCTCCAGGATTGTCAGATGAAGGAATTTGTGCCCTGCGGCAGGAGCGCTTCTCCGAAACGATGGTTTTTTCATGCTCTTTCACTGACCAGGTGACAAACACAGGCCTTGCCGTCTACGTCATCGGTTGGGAAGGTCAACCCAATTTTGTACAGTTCGCGCAATTCCCTTTCCAGGTTTTTGAGGTCCTGGATGCGGATCGTGATTTCTTCAGCCTTTTCCAGCATTAAATCCAGCACGGTTCGACATGGCGCCTCGCGACGGTCGCGCATCGCAAGAATCTCGCCAATATCATCAAGTGAGAAATCCAGCCGGCGGGCTCCGGCAACGAGTTTCAGCCGTGCGATGTCTATTTGGTCATAGACCCGGTAGCCATTAGGCAGCCGGCGAGGAGGAGGAAGGACGCCTACCTCCTCATAAAAACGAATGGACCTGGCAGGCACTCCAGTGATCTCGGAGATGTCTTTAATTTGCATGTGTTACCTCCAATTTGCTAAAATATCAGTCAAAATCTAATTATGAAAGTTGGCGGACCGATTTGTGAATCGCCGGCACGTGGATGATCACCGGGCGAGCCATGATAAAGAATTATAAACCTTTCAGTTGATGTAAGGTCAAGGGAGAGTAAGATGTGGGAGCCATTCCATTATTTTTTGGGTCGATGGCAGGGAACGGGCAGCGGCAGCCCTGGCATCAGTACTGTGCAGCGAACATACAGCCTGGTTCTCAACGACTACTTTATTGAGATCAAGAATCGGGCTGTATTCGAGCCCCAGGAAAAAAACCCGGATGGAGAAATACACGAAGAGCTGGGTATTTTGAGTTTTGATAAGAGCCGGGAGGCGTATATCTTGAGGGAGTTCCACGTCGAAGGGATCGTCAACCAATATGTACTGGTTAGCAGGGATCCAATAGTGTTCGAGACCGAAAATATAGAAAATTTCTATCCGGATTGGCAGGCGCGCACCACTTACAAGATCCTCGATGAGAACAACTTTCGTGAAACTTTCGATCTGGCCGGCCCCGGAAAGCCCTGGGGTTGTTTCATCACACTTGATTTAAGGCGTGTACCAGAAAAATAAGCTGTTGAAAATTCAATTAAGGTTTCCTACACCAGGATCTTGGATATTTAATTCTCATTCCTTTTTGGTTCCCGCCTCTTTCGCTCGCAGAACAGCCTGCACTCGATCGGCCACCTGAAGCTTGTTATAAATATTTGATACGTGATTGCGAACTGTTTTCAATCTGATTTGGAGTTCCTCTGAAATTACCATATTGGTCAATCCAAGGGTCATGCGCTCCAGGATTTCCCTTTCGCGATCCGTTAAATCTTCAAATGCTGCAAGATTAAATTCCTAGCCCGAACGAGGCTTCTCCTGAAAAAAGTTCAACAGGCGACCTGCGATGGCGGGGCCAAAGAGGGCTTCTCCATTGGCCACCGCGCGGATGCTTTTCAGCATCTCGGCCTTATCGGCTCCTTTCAGAACGTACCCCCGAGCACCGGCGCGTAAAGCAGAGAAGAGTGAATCGTCGTCCTCGAGCATCGTGACGATAATGATTCCAGTGCCGGGCTGATTCTGAAGGATGAGTTGCGTTGCTTCTACACCATTGAGGCCAGGCATCTGGATGTCCATCAAGATCACATCGGGAGCGAGGTCGGAGGCCAGGCTCAGTGCTTCGTGCCCTGTGCCTGCCTCACCAACGATTTCAATATCTGGGACCGACTTCAGAATCGCTTGGAGACCTTCACGGAACAGGACATGGCCGTCGGCGATGAGCAGGTGGATGGGCTTCATGCCTGGCCCCCTGAATGTGGAATTGGGATCTCTGCAAGAATGCAGATGCCCGTCGTTAAGGAATCCAGCCTGAATCTCCCACCCAGTTCTTCTGTCCGCTCACGCATAGAATTCATTCCAACACCATGGACGCTAGATTGGGGGATTCCATCGCCGTCATCCTGGATTTGGACTTTCAGCAGTCCCTTATCGACGAGCAGGGATACCCAGCAGTTAAGTGCATTCGCATGCTGGAGTACGTTTGTGACCACTTCCAGGACGATCCGGTATGCGGCGACTTCAACTGATGCAGCGAGGGTTGGTGATCCTTTCCGTGGCTATGAGGAAATATCCTGGTATGCCTGCCAGGTAAATCCCGAATGCAAGCGAAGCTGCCGGATACCAGACCAGGCGAGCGACGGGCATCCAGCGAGGCTCGAGATCAATATGGCTTTCAGTTGGTTGATGGAAGGGCATCATTTGATTGCATAGGCAGTCTTCGGTAATGATACATCCTCCTTCAGGCGAGCTTTAACCCTGGCGCCAGATAACGATCCCAGCAATAAATGTGACCAGATACGCAAAAACAGTGATGAAGAACCCGCTTTCTGCTCGCGTGATTAGCGTGGCGACCAGTAAAATGCCTCCCGATCCAACCAGGAGATATCCCACCCAACCGGGTAAATTAACCTGCAACATCGCGAGTCCGAGAAAGAGCATCCCTGCGAGCGTCAGAGCCAGAAAGCTGTAACCAATA
>JBFGQG010000429.1:0-3650 GCA_041564295.1 Anaerolineales bacterium
CATTTGAAGGGGATTTTTGCGCCTGCTCTTTCGACAGCATCAGCAAATCCGGCCAACCAACCCGGCTTCAAGCCCATAATGTCGTCGGCGAACCAAAGGTGGTCCGGGTGATAGGTGTTTTTCAACCAGGCCATTTCTTCAGCGACGTTTTCCGGGCTGCGGGAATGATAGCGCTGGCCCCAGATTGGCTTCGCACACCAGTTGCAATGGAACGGGCAGCCGCGCGTGGTGACCATATTCATTGAGAAGTAACCGTGACGTTTTAACCAGGTCTCCCTGTAACGGGGCACATCTACGAGGTCCCATGCAGGGAACGGCAGACTGTCGAGGTCTTTTATATCCGGTCGGGGCGGTGTTCGGACCACGCCGCCTGGTTCAGCTGGATCCGAAAAGGCAAGCCCCTGGATGGATTCCGGGAAGTCAGCGGTCCGGTGAGAGATTGAATCGAGGAGTTCGGCCAGGGTGATTTCTCCTTCCCCGATGATGACGTAGTCAGCACCCGCTGCCAAATATTTTCCGTAATGGTCGCTGGGGTCCGATCCGGCGACGATGACAGGCACATCCCGTTTTCTAGCCATGTCGATCATGACAAACGCCGCTTCCCTCATGCGCAGCAAGCACATTTTTGTCAGGTAATTAAAGTTATCTTCGTAAATGACGGCGAAATCGGGTTTTTCCCTTTCGAGCGCAAGGTCCCATTCATTTTCAGAACCGGCCAGCATGGCGTCGAATAGGGCGACCCGGTATCCCAAAGACCGCAAGTATGCCGCTGCATAGAGCGTTCCCAGCGGCGGATAAGGCTGCATGGCGTCCCATAACTTCGGATCGAAGCGCAGGAAATAGGATTGGCCGAAAAGTATTTTCGTCATGACCCGTTGCTCAAATTTTCAAGACGGTTTTCGAATTCTTCGAGGGTTTTTAAGCGATAGCGGTTGAAATGACCCTGGACGCGTTCACCGGAGAAGCGAGTTTCGTCAGTCAGCTCCTGACCGCGGCTAAATTTAATGATCTTGCGGTCCATCTCCCATTTTTCAAGGCGGTCACCAAGGGGACCGGTTATGGGGAGTTCTGCCGCCTGCAACGCCGGGTGGCGGGTATAAATGTCAACGCTCGTCATCGGCGGGCCGGCGGCGTTGGGCAAAATTTCTTCAGTCCACGAATTTGCGCGTCGCATATCGGAATAGACGCCGGCCCCGGCCAGGGGCACCATCTGTGTCAGTTCGTGAGCAGTGAAGATCGAGCGGTCACCTAAACTGAGTGAGTGCTCCGAAAGAAAATAATTCGGACAGAGCTCAACACCCACTCTCGCAGCCCACTTCACAAGGCCGACAACGAACAGCCTGCTTGTCCAGATCCGGCCAGGCGCTGAGACGATGAGATAATCGAAATCCGCCTGACTGTCAGCATTCCGGACGGCCAGCGCACCAGTGAGCGCCACCATTCGGACGAACGGCATCTTAGCAATTCTCTTCCCGTAGCGGACAGCCGGTTCCCAAAATTGCTCGGCTTGTTTCTCGCGTCTTGACCGAATCCGGGCCAGATCACTGCGACCCTTTAAAGCGTACCACGCACCTGTCTGTATGACCGGGGCATTCCCATTTGCGAGGTGTTCCAGACGAACCTTGAACTCCGGCAAAGAAATCCTGCAGCCGTGTAAATACCGGTGCAGTTCTCGCAAGGTGAGCGGCTGGTCGAAAATATCTGCATATGCCAGCGTCTCCAGGACAGCGCGCATAAAATTCCGCTCGCCTGTCATGATTTCCGCCTCGCGTTCAGACGCCAGATGCTGATTGACTGCAGCGAGGAAAAAAGAGCGACAAAAAAGAGTCCAGTTGCAAAAATCGCTGAATACAAGCTGATCAGCCAGTTCCCCGCCCGCAGACCCATAACCAGTGTCGCGATATTGACAATAGCCAGCCCGATTTCGAAGAACACGAGTCCGTCCAATTTCAACTGGTATTTCTTTTCGAGCCATTTATCGCTGCTTTCAAAGACGCCGAACTTCGGTGTCCGCTCAAACACGCTGGAATGTTTTGAATAAATGTTCAATGCCGCGCGGACGGTGTTGAGCATCATTCCGGCGCCTAATGCCGTAATAAACAAGATGCTTGGAAGCTTTTTCCAGAACTGGCCGCCGAGCTGCTTCTGAGCTGCGAGGAAGAATATCGTCGGTGCGAATGCCGTCAGGTTGAATACGGCCGCGATGCCGAACAAGGAGACCAACCCGGCGAAGTCTTGCGAGATTGCAATAATCGCGGGGTAAAGCAGCACGAGTGCGAACAACAATAAATGTACCGCATATCCCGTCAGGTGGAGAGTTGCTTCGATTTTTTGGCTTAAGGTGAGCGGCCGGGACCAGACTTGCGGAATCAGCCGGATTGCGCACTCCAGGCTGCCCTGCGCCCAGCGTTTTTGCTGCCGGCGATAAGCACTGAAGCTGACCGGCAGTTCTGCCGGAACAACGACGTCCCGCAGGTAATCGGCTTTCCACCCTTTCAAAAACGCGCGATACGATAGATCGAGGTCTTCCGTAAGAGTGTCTGAACGCCACCCGCCTGCATCCTCGATAGCAGCTTTTCTCCAGACACCTGCTGTACCGTTGAAATTGAACCAGTATCCCGCAGAGAAACGCGCAAATTGTTCCACCATGAAGTGCGCGTCAATGGCGAGAGATTGCAGGAATGTCAAAAGATTGTAATTCCGGTTGACGTGACCCCAGCGTGTCTGGACGAATGCGACCTGAGGGTCCGTGAAAGACGGCAGCGCTGCTTTCAGAAATCCGGGAGGTGGAATGAAATCTGCATCGAAAAGTGCCAGGAACTCGCCGCGTGCGGATTTCAGCCCCGCAGCCAAAGCGCCGGCTTTATACCCTCTCCTGTCCTTTCTATGGAAATGGATGATATTGACCCCCTCGGCCTGTTTTTCAGAGACTGCATTGGCCACAATTTCAATAGTTTCGTCGTCGGAATCATCGAGGAGCTGGATTTCCAGCTTGCCGGGCGGGTAATCCAGAGATGCGGCTGCCTCGATCAGCCTGCGAGCAACGTAACGCTCATTGTAGACGGGCAGCTGAACAGTTACCATGGGCCAATCATCCGGCGGCGGTTGTTTGGGGGAGACCGGTTTTCGGAGGCTGAGATAGGTCAGGTAGAAGAAGTTGATGCCGTAAACAAACAGCATCCCGACGACGACCAGATACAGGATCGCAATCGGTATCAGAAGGATTTCACGCATCAGTCCCCCTGTTTGAAAGATAAAATGCGCCCCAGACACCCCAGACAAACCAGTGCATCAGGCGTCCGGGTGTAAGAAACCAGAAATAATAATCAAAAATCCCGATGACAATCACGACGACCAGCATTCCGTTCGCCGCGACAAGATCGTGAAAAGCATCCTCACTGCGGCGTGCAACACGCAGTGCGATGAGCGGCGATCCGACCGCAAGCACATAAAATAACGCACCAAAAAGGCCGGTTTCAGCCGCGGCGTCCATGATGATGAAGTGAACGGGTTGGTAATAGAACTCAAAATCCGGGTATGCATCGAGCAAGGCGACCGGAAAAGTGCCCAGGCCTGTCCCTGTTAGCGCATGGTCAATAAAGAGCCGGTTTGCTGCCCGGATCAACGCCCGCCGTTCTTCAACAGACCGG
>JBFGQG010000430.1:0-3650 GCA_041564295.1 Anaerolineales bacterium
CCTGTAACCAATGGGCAGCGCCCTGTTGTACAATGCTTTTTTCAATCGTGTGCTGTCGTCAATCTTGACCTGCACCTGACTGACGAGGTTTTCCCAGATACGCGGCGGGCTGAACATCACCTGCGGTCCAATTTCACGCATATCCTGTTGTACGGTTTCTGGACGTTCAGGAAAGTTGATCGTGAAACCGACCTGAAGCCCACAGGAAACACACATCATTTGCTCGCCGATCCAGGCCAGCGGCAGAAAGGAGACAAACTCATCTTCTGAATCGAGTGGATCCACCGACATCAGGTTTTTGCCCATCCGGATCATGCTTCGATGAGAGAGCATTGCGAGCTTGGGATCGCCAGTCGTACCTGAGGTCGTGGACAGGATCGCCAGATCGGTTTCCTTGCCAGCCGCCACACGCCGCTCGAATTCGCCGCGATGCGAAGCTTCATATTCATGACCGAGTTCTTCTACGTCCGGAAAATACATCAGGAAGTCTTCCGAATAGTTCCGCAGTCCCTTCGGGTCGTAATAGATGACCTTCCGGACTCCTTCCAGTTCTTCCCACATTTCGAGAATCTTGTCCACCTGCTCCTGGTCTTCGACGATAATGAATGAGACGAGTGCGTGTCGAATAATGTAGACCATCTCACTGACCACGCCGTCCTGGTAAAGGCCGATAGACTTCGCTCCAACTGATTGGGCTGCCAGTTCTGCGATCAACCACTCCGGCCGGTTATCACCGATGATTGCGATCGTCTCTTCCTGCTGCAGCCCAAGGCTGAGCAAGCCCAAGGAGAAATATTTGACGTGCTCGGCGTATTCACGCCAGGTCAACGACTGCCAGATTCCATAAATGCGCTCACGGAGCGCGATCTTATCAGGATGGGTTTTTGTATGTTCGATCAGGAATTGCGGTAAAGTTTCAGACATCGGGATTTTGTATTTTTATTGGCCTGAAGACTATTCTTCAAGGGCTTTCTGGAACACTCTAATATCGGCGCCTGGTTTATCATCCCCAAGGTAAGCCTGGATCACCTCCGGGTTCCGGCGGACTTCATCAGGCGTGCCTTCACCAATCTTGATCCCAAAATTCAGCACAGCAACGCGATCACTGATATCCATCACGACACCCATGTCGTGTTCGATCAGGATGATGGTGACACCATGTTCCTCGTTGATGTCCAGGATGAACCGGGCCATGTCTTCTTTTTCTTCGGCGTTCATACCGGCCATGGGTTCGTCCAGAAGCAGGAGCGACGGCTTCATCGCCAGGGCACGGCCCATTTCGACGCGTTTCTGCAGGCCGTAAGACAGCGAACCTACGGTCTGTTTACGTATGGCTTCGATTTCCAGCAGATCGATTATGTCTTCAACGAACCGGCGAAATGTAATCTGCTCGCGTTCGGCTTTTCCCCAATATAAAAGGCTCGAGAACAGCCCGCTGGTCATGTGAATATGGCATCCGGAAAGAAGGTTATCCAGTACGGACATATGTTTGAAGAGTTCAATGTTCTGGAAGGAACGTGCAATCCCTAGACGGGCAATTTTGTGGGGTTTCATGCGGGTGATATCGTGTTCCGACCCGTTGTAGTAAAAAATTTCCCCTTTCTGCGGCTGGTAGAGACCACTGATACAGTTCAAAAGGCTGGTCTTCCCTGCCCCGTTTGGTCCGATGATGGCCAGGATTTCGCTCTGTCGGACGTTCAGGCTGACATCAGCTATCGCCATCACCCCCCCGAACGCGAGCTGAACATCATTGATTTGCAGCTGGGTATCCCCAGGTTTCAGGTTGCTGGAGTTAAGTTTGTGATTAAAGCCGCGCAGCATTGGTTGTGTGAGCCTATCCCCGACCAAATACATCATTTAAAGTTGATACCCTCATCCTAGCAAGGAGGTGTTTAAGAAGCGTTAATATTTGCGTTAATATGGCTTTTCATTGAGATTGTCTGTCAAAATTTCAGCAAGCCCGCGAGCGAAACCTGAATCCCCCAGGTTGATTATCCGATTAAATTCCTTGTTGGAGACGTAGCGCCGGAGATTGATACATCTCCCGCATTCGGACCCTGGAGTTTCAAATTTGGAATAACGACCGCGCCTCTTCTGTCTCCTGCTGCCTGTCACTGCGCCAATCGAAGCTCTGCGTTCATCTCAGTTTCTTCGAATATCGTCGTTGCCCGAAAGTGGCAGTCGACTGCCCAGGCGATTTGACCCGCACGATCATACAGTCTTCGAAGAGCCAGGTAGGTGCGGGCAAGATCCGGACGGGACCGCGTATCGCGCAGGGTATTGCGAGCCTCAATCAGGTGCTTCTCAATTTGAGTCCAGTCCGGATTCGGCAAAAGCGTCATAATTTCTGCCAGCAGCCGGCAGGAAACCGCAACAGACCAGCGGTTCCTGGATTCCGCCGCCTGCACAATCGCCAGTTCGGCCGCGCTTATCGCACCTTCGTAATTTCCCATCTTAAGCAGGCCTTCTGCATAAAAATGTCTGGGTAGATAATGGAAAATCCTATGATCGACGCGTTCCCCCCATTCAAGCGCGGTCTGGATCAGCCTGACACCTTTTTCAGCCTGGCCCGTGTGGATGTGCGCCCTGCCGTTAAGGCTGACCATCATGAAACCCAGGGGGGTCAGGCTGTTTCCTGCCGGTCCGTTAGCCATGATCGGGTCCATCACCCCAAGGCATTGTTCCCACTCTTTCTTTTCGGCATGGATAAACGCAAGCTGCATACGGGCAAATGCAATCGTCTGTTCTGCACCTTCCGATTCAGCCAGCGCAACGCCGCGGCGAGCGGCTTCCAGGCCACGCTCCCACGACCCCACGCGGCCGTATGCTACGCCGAGGTAGCCCAGGACGATCGGCAGCGCAGGCGCGCGCCTTGTCAGCTGTTCAAGATTCACATACCGCAGAAGATAAGCTATGGCATCATCAAAAGTCGAAAGGGCGATCCCGACACGCCCCAGCATCCGCAGTGCCGCGTGCAGAAGGGGCTCATCCCCCAATTCTTCGGCTACGCGCAGCGCTCTCCGGGCGTAATCCCCAGCAACCTCGGGCTGGCCGCGCAGCCAGAATATCTGCGCTGAACGTCGGAACAACTTTCCCAGACGCTGGTCATCACCCAGCGACTGCGCCAGGTTCTCTGTGCTTGCCAGGATCTCAAGCGCATGTTTCCAGTCACCTGTAAACGCATACGCCTGGGCGAGTTGAAGGTTCAGATCAACGCGCTCACCACGCTTGCTGGGCCCAGACAGCTGGCCCAGAAGACTGACAGCCTGCTGTCCGAATTCACGTGCGTCCTGGTATGAACGCACTCGCAAAGCCTGCTCTCCTGCCTCCGTCAAATAAGGAAGCGCTTTTAATACCTGGTCGCTCAGCCGGTAGTGATATGCCAGGATTGCCGGTTCAGGCGTTGGAATCACGTTTTCAAGAACCTGGGCAATCCGGCGGTGGTTGTACTGCCGGCGTGCCCGGCTCAGACCATTGTAGACCACCAGGCGGATTTTATCGTGACTGAAATCGTATCCATTGGCTTCCTCCCGCACCAGATCCCGCTGCATCCATTCTTCAAGCGCCATAATGACCACTTCTTCAGGCTGCTGGCTGATTGCGAGCAAAAATGGAAAACTGAACTCTCGACCGATTACCGCTGCCGACCC
>JBFGQG010000431.1:0-3648 GCA_041564295.1 Anaerolineales bacterium
CAATGGGTCGGAAGTTCATTCGAACTTCGCTCGGAGGTGTGCGTGATGAAGCTGAGATACGCGGACACAGGCGCACTTACATTGGATCTCTCCCAGGCCGGGTCCTTCAGGCGCTTCGCAGGGTCGAATCCCGAAACCCGGTTTTCATGCTCGATGAGATCGACAAGCTTAGCTTTGATTATCGCGGGGATCCCGCGTCTGCGCTGCTGGAAGTACTCGACCCGGAGCAAAACGTTGAATTCAGGGACCATTACCTGGAAGTTGGATTCGACCTTTCACAGGTCATGTTCATCACGACTGCCAACCTCCTCGACCCGATTCCGGCGCCGTTGCGAGACCGCATGGAGATCATCCATATTTCTGGATATACAGAGAAGGAAAAAATTGCGATCGCGAACGGGTACCTGATTCCCAGGCAGTTAAGGGAAAACGGCCTCTTGAAAGATGAAGTGACTTTCACTGATGGCGCTCTCCAAACGATTATTCGTTCCTATACTCGCGAGGCAGGCGTCAGAAACCTGGAACGGCATATCGGTGGTGTTTGCCGCAAGGTTGTCACGAAGATCGCCGAAGGAGAGACAGACCAAAAAATCGTCAACTCCGAAGATGTCCGAGAATTCCTCGGAAGGCCTAGATTTTTCGGGACAGATGAAATTATGACACGCACAGCCATACCGGGGATAGCCACGGGCCTCGCTTGGACCCCAACCGGTGGGGATATCCTTTTCGTCGAAGCAACACATATGTCCGGAAACAACCAGTTTCAACTCACCGGTTCTCTGGGTGATGTCATGCAGGAATCTGCACGGGCGGCGCTTTCATACGTTCGGTCGCGCGCCGGGCACCTCAATCTCGATGAGGCTTTTTTCAAAAATCACGATATTCATATTCATGTACCTTCAGGAGCTCAGCCCAAAGACGGACCTTCCGCCGGTATCACGATCGTCGCTGCCTTGATATCGCTCGTTTCTCACCAGACTGTCCGTGGGGATCTTGCAATGACCGGTGAGATTACTCTCCGCGGCCAGGTGCTCCCCGTAGGCGGAATTAAAGAGAAGGTATTGGCAGCACACCGTTCCGGATTGCGAACGGTAATCTTGCCTAAAGGAAACGAAGTGGACCTGGATGAGATTTCGAAGGAAATCAGGGACTCAATTGATTTTATCTTTGCTGATACGATGGACGACGTCGTCCCCGTTATTTTTAAACCCGTCGAAACCGCCCAGCAAGAAAACGGCAAGGATAAGAAATAACAGGTAATTATATATGCACACGATTATGCTGATTGACGACGACCCAACGATGCTGCGGTTATTAAAAACGCTCATTGAAATTGAAGGCTATAAGACCGAAGCGTGGAGTGGAAATTCAAACATTATTCCCGAATTATCCTCCAAGAAACCTGATGCAATCCTGCTGGATGTAAATTTAAGGGGCATTAGCGGGATAGATTTGCTCAAAAGTATTCGCTCAGACGCGAATTTCGGTCTTGTTCCGATATTAATGACCTCGGGAATGGATTACACAGAAGAATGCATGCAGGCCGGAGCAACGGAGTTTCTATTAAAACCGTACATGCCGGATGTGCTCATCGAAAAACTTCGATCCCACTTGGGCAGGATGGAGAGCGATGGCGCGTAAAAAACAATCTTCAGCGCGGAAATGGTATGCGGTGGACTTGCATCTGCATACTCCTGCGTCCAGCGATTACCAGGAGACCGGCGTTACATATCTGGACATACTCAAGCGAGCAGAGGCGCGTGGATTAGACATCATCGCCTTCACAGACCACAATACTGTAGCCGGTTATCGCCAGATGCAGGCAGAAATTCAGCAATTGGAACTGTTGGAGAACCTCAAGCGGATCCAGGCGCAAGAGCGCACATTGCTGAATGAGTATCGCAAACTCCTGGATAAGATCACCGTGTTGCCGGGTTTTGAATTTACAGCCACCTTCGGATTCCACATCCTCGGCGTATTCTCACCGGACAAGCCAATTCGCGAAATCGAGCACCTCTTGCTGAGCCTCAACATCCCGGCTGACCAGCTGGACAGGGGGTCGGCAACTGTTGGTGCTTCTTCTGATGTCCTGACGGCATACAAGCTGATCCATGATGCCGGTGGACTAGCGATTGCTGCGCATGCCAATTCAACGAACGGAGTTGCTATGCGAGGCTTTTCCTTCGGTGGACAGACCAAAATTGCATATACCCAGGATCCGAACCTTGCAGCCCTCGAGGTGACCGATCTGACTATACGCGGCAGGCGCACGACAGCCGGCTTCTTCAACGGCACAAAACCGGAATATCCACGTCGCATGCACTGCATCCAGGGCTCAGATGCACACCGCCTGACGGCAGATCCACAGCGCAGCAAGAATCTCGGCGTCGGCGATCGAGTGACAGAGGCCCTCCTGTCCTTACCGACATTCGAGGCGCTCAAAGAGCTCTTTACCAGCAATGACTTTGCCCGCACGCGCCCGCGCCGCCAGAAAACGGAACCGGTCTTCGATTTCGTCCGCGCCGCGCAGGAGGAAGGGCCAAACATAATCCAGGATTTCCACGAGAGCATGACGGTGCGCGGCGGTCATTTATATGCCATCATTGCAGACATTTGCGCCTTCGCCAATACGAACGGTGGTACGCTCTACCTGGGAATCGGCAGTGAGAAAGGCAAACCGGTTCCCGGCATCGCAAGACCAGGCCAGGCAGTCCAGCAGATCGAAAAGGAAATTAGCAACAGGATCAGCCCGCCCCTGCAGTGCACGGTTGACACACACAGTGCTTCCGGCAAAAAAATCATCCGGATCCTCATTCCGAATGGCGATGATCCGCCTTATGCCGTTGACGACAATAAAATCTATGTCCGTTCGGAATCAGAAACCGGCCTGGCTGTGCGTGATGAAATCGTAGAACTCGTCCGGCGGGGTCTTGGTGAACCTGCCGGCGGGCTACCTGCCCGGGATGTGGTCGCTGAAGGGTCTGCTGAACTTGATAAATCGGAAACTGTCCTCCCCCCGGGAGACAGTGCGCCCAAGACAGGCGTTGAAGTCGTTTCCTTCGATGAACGCAAAGGCACACGGTATTACAGCTTGCGGGATCTAAGAAATGGGAACGTGGTCAAGAATGTGACAAAAACCTCCGCAAGGCGATTATGGCATTATGCCCTGATGGCTTACGAAAAACTCCCTCGTGATTTGAGCACCGCCGATCTGACCTGGCAGGGAGATTATGCGCTCATCAGGCACCAGAAGCAGGGCCAGATCAACCGGTACGATCTGCTGCAGCGCACAGGTAAAGACGAATACCGGTACTTTTTTGGGGTCACCGAAGACGGCATACATGGCAAATGGAGCCTGCTCGTAAACGGCGAAGAAGACTGACCTGATGGACTCTCAGATTAACGTATGTATTTTGACGGTCTCGGACCGGTCCTTCCAGGGTTTACGAGAGGATTTGACCGGTCCGGCCTTAAAAATGACGATCGAGGCAGCCGGGTGGAAGGTTGTCAAGACCGCCATCGTACCAGACGAGCAATCAGAAATTGAAGCCTTTTTAATATCAACAATTGAAAATGACGGCGCAGACCTAATACTGACCGCAGGCGGCACGGGTTTTGCACCACGCGACGTCACTCCAGAGGCGACTC
>JBFGQG010000432.1:0-3631 GCA_041564295.1 Anaerolineales bacterium
CGGAGTAAATTTGACTGCATTTTCAATCAGATGGAGAATGACCCAGGAGATTTTTTCCTGGTCACACAACATGTTCGGTAAATCGTCAGCGACTTGCAGTTCGAACTGTATGCCGTCATGTGCTGTTTTTTGTTTGGCTTGGATGTAAGCGTGTTTAACGACGTACGCCGGTGGGAGCGGTTGCAGGTGGATGGATAATTCAGTGTGTGATGAGTCCGAGAAGCGAATCAGGTCGTTGATGAGTGATTCGAGCCGGTTTATGGAGCGTCCCATGACCTGGAAAGCGACACCCTGGTCGTCTGTAATCGGCCCCAGGCTGGAATCGCGCAGCATTTCGGTATATCCCTTGATATGTGTCAGTGGGGTTCGAAGCTCATGGGAGATATTGGCGACGAAGTTTGCTTTGAGCTGATTCAACTCTGACAACCGGTTTAGCGCCAGCTGCAGGTCTTTTGTACGTTCGGCCACACGAGCTTCCAGATCACGGTTTGCCTTGCGGAGAGCGTCCTGCAAGTGGAAAATCTGTTGTGTGATGGCTGCGTCGAGCGTCTTCTGGTCGATATAGCCCAGATGGATCAACGCCTTTCCCAGCAAGACGCTGATTCCGTCTTTTGATTGCTCTTGTTGGAACGACAATGCGGCTTGAAGCTGGTCATCCGTGAGATAACCTTGTTCGACCAGATGGTCTCCCAGGCGAGGAACGAGCACTTCAGGCGAGACGACCATATCCGGCGAGATTTCGACTCCGGTGTCGAAGATAGCGCGCTCTGTTGTGATTGTGGCTAACGCCAGGTCGACGCCGCACGTGCCGCATACCCTGTCATGGAGCTTGACCGGCGCGTTGCAGATCGGGCAGATATTTTCAGTCATGGCTTACCAAGTGTATCTACTAAATACGCGTTCTGCAATAGTCAGCCGTCAATTAAATCGAATTTAACGTTACTCTGCCGGCCGGATATCACGGATGTTGAGCTGTGGTGATACGCTGCCACGGAACTCATTTTTCTCGAAGTGGTAGATAACGTCGATGCGCTCAGGCAGGCTTGCGTGCCAATCTCCCTGGCGAAAAGCGATCGCATCCAGCGTCATGGCCCCCTCGCTGAGGGACAATTTAAGGTGTGACCCGTCCCGGCCTACAGGTCGGCTGTTTTCAACGCGCAGCCCTCGCGTGATGAACACAGGTTCGGGATTGCCGTATCCGGTAGGCTGGAGGCGTTCTAGCTGATTGAGGAAATCCATCGTCAACACTCGCATCGGCACTTCAGCATCGGCAAAAATGACCGGACGCAGGTCTTTCCCTACCAGCTGTTCGGCAGCAATCGCATTCATCCGTTCGAGGAATTCGTCCAGCCTGTCGTTGGAGACGGTGAATCCGGCAGCGGCAGCGTGACCACCATATTTCACCAGCAGGTCCGCACATTTATCGAGCGCAGCAGTGATGTCAAATTCAGGGATGCTGCGGCAGGATGCGCGCGTGGTTTCGATATCATGATGTCCGACGATCGATGGGCGGTAATATCTTTCAGTCAATCGGGATGCCGCCAGACCAACGACGCCAGGGTTGAACGATTCATGAGCCGCAAAAAGGAGGTAAGGGATCTCACCGTCTGAGATCGCCGTTTCCTCAGCACGCTCCTGCATGTCACGCGTGATTTTCTGGCGCTCCCGGTTCTGGTTGTCCAGGTCCTGTGCCAGTTTGCCGGCGGTCATCACATCATTCGTTGTCAGCAGTTCAAAAGCGGCCATCGCTGAATCGAGCCGTCCGGCCGCGTTCAGTCGCGGTCCAAGGTTGAAGCCGATATGCGATGCGTTCATTTGCGTCGGGATGACTCCGGCGAGCTGCATAAGGGAGTAGAGGCCCTGCCGCTGCGGATAGCGCAGTCGCTGGAGCCCGGCGCGCACCAGGTACCTGTTTTCTCCTTCAAGGGGCACGAGGTCCGCCACCGTACCGAGGGCGACGAAATCCAGCAGGCTTTCCGGATCGAAATCGGCATGGCCGATCCTTGTGGAAAGAGCTGTCGCGAGTTTGTACGCCACGCCGACGCCGGCGAGGTTTTTCGACGGGTAGCCATCGCCGGCCTTTTTCGGATTGATCAAGGCAAATGCTTCCGGCAGGTCCGCGCCGGGATTGTGGTGATCGGTGATGATCAGGTCAAGCCCGATCGCGCGGGCATGCAGCGCTTCATTGAGTGCGCGGATTCCGCAGTCGACTGTGACGACCACCTGCACGCCGCGGTCTTTGAGTTCGTCGAGCGCTTCGACGTTCAGACCGTATCCTTCATCGAATCGGTTTGGGATATACGCCTGGACCTGTGCGTCCATTGCGCTGAAAGCCTGCATCATTAGCGCGCTGGCTGTCACGCCGTCAGCGTCGTAATCGCCGTAAATAGCGATGGATTCACCGTTCTCGATCGCGGCCTGGAGCCTGTCGACGGCTTTCTCCATGTCAGAAAGCTGGAATGGGTCGGTATTATCGGGTTCCTGGGCGTCCAGGAACCGCTTCGCATCTTCAGCGTTTGCAATCCCGCGGTTATAAAGGATCTGCCGCATGGCAGGGGTGAATTGATCCAGGGCAGCATCGGCTTCTTGGCTGATCCTGGCTTTGATCTCCCAGCGTTTGATGGATTGGTTCATATCTTTGTGTCTTCTTTTCTGGTTTTGACGGCCATCAGCCGTTCAGATAAATACGCGGCAGCCTATCGGCCAGGCCGCAGATCACTTCGTAAGAAATAGTCCCCCAGCGCCGGGCGAGTTCATGAGCGCTAATCGTCAGTTCGCCCTGCCGGCCGATAATGACCACTTCCGAGCCGATCTCTGCCTGAGGGACATCGTCGAGGCGCACCATCGTCTGGTCCATCGCCACGTTGCCGACGACCGGAACCATGCGCCCTTCGATCAGGAAGAAGTTCCCGTGCACTCGCCGCAGCCCATCTGCATACCCGACCGGTACCACCCCGATGCACTCTTCCGTCTGAGTGTAATAAGAATGACCGTAGCTGATGCCGTGGCGAGGCGGCAGGACCTTTTTAGAGGTCAGGCGCGCTTTCCAGGCGAGAGCTGCCCGGATCCCTTCCGGGAGCGGCGCTTCGGGGGAAGGGTCGATACCGAGCATTGCAATGCCGGTCCGCACGATATCATACCGTGCATCCGGAAAATGGACGGCGCCGGATGAATTCGCAGCTTGGACGATTTTCGGACGCAGGCCGTCGCTTTCGAGCTGTGAGAGCAGGGTGTTGAAACGCCGGATCTGGTGAGATGTGGTGTCTTCCTGGGGTTCGTCGGCCCGAGCGAAATGCGTGAAAACGCCTTCAATTTCCAGTCCGGCATTATCTTTGTTGGCCTGGAAGAACTGCAGCGCGTCCTCCGGACGCATGCCGAGTCGGCCCATCCCCGTATCAACCTTGACGTGGATTCGCAATTGCTCACCGGCCTCTGCAGCCTTTTCAGAATAAGATCCGGCCACATGGCTGTCGTAAACGGTGACGGCGACGTTGTTTGCAATGGCATCCGGGATACGGTCAGGCGGCGTATAGCCGAGGACGAGCAGGCGCTTGTTAATACCGGCACGCCTGAGCTGCAGGGCTTCATCGAGGCGAGCCGTACCGCACCAGGTCGCGCCGGCTCCGGTAGC
>JBFGQG010000433.1:0-3627 GCA_041564295.1 Anaerolineales bacterium
CTCGAGGCCCAGGAACTGAAAACCATCCTCAAGGACGAGTACGGCATCGAGCCCGCCGCCGGCGGCGCTGTCATGATGGCGGGCCCGGCCGGCGATGCCGCTGCGGCCGCCGAAGAGGAAAAGACCGAATTTGATGTCATCCTCAAGGATGCCGGCCCGAAGAAAATCGAGACCATCAAAGTCATTCGCAAGATCACAGGCCTCGGCCTCAAGGAATCCAAGGACATGGCGGAAGCTGCCGGTTCGAAGGTCCTCGAAGCTGTCGGCAAAGAAGCCGCCACCGACGCCAAGTCGCAGCTTGAAGCTGCCGGCGCCGTCGTTGAAGTTGTCTGAGTTCGACCACTTGAAGCGAGCGAGCCACCATCCGGTGGCTCGTTTGTGTTTACGCAAAATCAATTCTGACCAGGCCGCGTCTATTTTTTCGAAAGAGCATCCATGGAGCCAGGTCTTTATTTTCTGACTGTTTGAAGAGCAGTTTCACTGATAGAAAATCTCTCGCATTTCTTAATGTGTTTGTAAATGCGTTGTGGCCCATAATCAACCCGGTAAGACTTTGTGGAATTTTTGGCTTGTGGTAATATCTAATTGGCTTTTTTAATGTTTCAAATGAGCGTATTTATCGAGCCGTTTTAATCTGTTCGAGAGGTAAAGGCCATGAATACAAGAATATTGATTATTGAAGATGACGATGGAATCCTTCGGTTTCTCCGTCGCGGCCTGGCTTATGAAGGGTATATCGTCGACACAGCGCCGGATGGGCTGACTGGGCTTGCCATAGCGCGCGACCATCCCCCAGACCTCGTCGTGCTCGATTGGATGCTGCCCGGTCTGGATGGACTGGAAGTCTGCCGCAGGCTCAGGGCGGGCGGACCCATTCCGATCCTCATGCTCACGGCAAAGGATACGGTCCATAACCGCGTCCAGGGCCTTGATGCCGGTGCGGATGATTACATGGTCAAGCCATTCGATCTCGACGAACTTCTTGCACGGATTCGGGCCCTTCTCCGCCGTGCACAGCCGAACCGGCCAAAAGTGCTGCGTTTTAATGATCTTTCGCTCGATACAGGCACTCGCCAGGCATCTCGTTCGGACCGCGTCATCAATTTAACGGCAAAAGAATATGAACTGCTTGAGCTATTTTTACGTCACCCTCGCCAGGTGCTCACGCGCGACATGATTTTTGACCATGTTTGGGGATACGATTTCGGTGGGGAAAGCAACATCATCGAAGTATACGTCCGCTATCTTCGTCAAAAACTAGAAACCGAAGATGAACCACGGCTGATTCACACAGTCCGTGGCATGGGCTACGTTCTCCGGGAGCCTGAGTAGGCATTCAGAACTGAATGAATCTGAAGTTTCGCCTCACCCTGTTCAACACGATGATTGCAGGGGGGTTATTGCTGCTTTTCAGCGCGGCAATTTACGGCCTCGTAACCATCACTCTGATTGCGCAAATTGATGAACAGCTCGAATCCGTATGGGCAGCTGTTCGCCAGGTTACGCGCGTCAGCTCCCAGGGTGAACTGGAGACGATCACGGAAATATCCTTCGACAGGAGCATTTTCATACAGTTCTGGGATCGCAACGGAAACCTCGAGGCGACTTCTTACAGTGTCAACCAGCTGCAAGAATCCCTCAACCCGGCTGATTTAAATTCACCTGTCCCTGTTTTTTCCGATAACTATCTGGTCGGTGTCCATTTGCGGGTCCTCAGTGTGCCGCTGAGAGTTGGAGAACGTTCCCTCGGTACCATGCAGATCGGCACCAGCATGGACGTCGTCGACCGCACGCAGCAAGAACTCCTCAGCCTGATAGGTCTATCCCTTTTCATTGCTATCGCACTTGCCGCGGTTTTTAACTGGCTGAGCACACAAAGCTCCCTCCGATCCCTGGAAAATGCCCGCAATGCCGCGCAGTTAATCATGCAGACGAACGACCTGAGCCGGCGGATACCGATGTCAAATAATTCTGACGACGAGGTCGCCCAGTTCGTGTCCGCTTTTAACCAGAATCTCAGCCGGATTGAACGGCTGCTGGAAACGCAGCGCCGCTTCATAGCCGATGTCGGCCATGAGCTCCGCACGCCATTAACGGTTATCAAAGGCAATGTTGGACTGATGCGCAGGATGCGAGAGTTTGACGAAGAGTCGCTGGTCGGCATATCGGATGAAGTCGACCGGCTCACCCGCCTTGTAGGGGATCTGATCCTGCTTGCCCAGGCTGAAGCGGGCAAGCTGCCAATGGGTTGGGATCCTGTCGACCTGACAACTGTCTTGCTCGAAGTATACAAACAGATGCAGGTCCTTGCCGCGGACAAGAAAATGAAATTGTCCATCGAACACATCGACCCCTTGATGGTCTGCGGCGATCGGGACCGGCTGACGCAGGTCCTCGTCAACCTGATCAGCAACGCAATCAAGTACACGCCGTCCGGTGGAACAGTCAAGCTATACCTCAGAAAAGAAGAACAAAAAGCCGTATTTGAGGTGAAAGATTCTGGCCCCGGCATCCCGGAAGCCGATCTACCGTATATATTCGAACGCTTTTTCCGTGCGGAAAAATCTCGCCACCGGTCAAAAGACGGCAAAGGTTTCGGGCTTGGACTTTCGATCGCGTATTACATTGTCACCGGGCACCAGGGGACCATCCAGGTTGACTCGAAAGTCGGAAATGGGACGACTTTCAGCGTCTCCCTGCCGGCGACAGAAGGGGATTGTTCCAGGTCCGAATAATATCGCTTAAGGCGCCAGGCCAAGATGTGTATTTGCTCTACTGCATAAACTTGCACCTCCGCTTGCATACCATTCGTCCAGCCGATTGCTGGACGATCTGTTTTCTACTGCGTCCGCATAAATTCCGACCCCCCAATACGTGTAACGCACAGTCTCCGCAGGCCAGCTGGATTGAGGGCGACGGGAGCCGGTGATACCTGCGTTGTATCCCGCGAGCGCAAGGAATACATCATTCCTGTGTGCTTCGAGTGAACGCGAGAGGTAAGCCAGGCCGCGGTACGCATTCGTGGACGGTTCGAAAGAGGCCTCGCCGGGCTTAAAATGGAACGGCATAACCTGAAACAGACCCATTGCGCCAGCCGAAGAGACCACCTCGGGATGCCCGCAGGATTCAATCTGCATGACAGTCGCAACGAGATTCGGGTCCAATCCCCATTCTGAAGCCCAATCGACGATGTCAGCTTCCCAATACCGGACAGAAGGAGCGAAAAAACCGGCGATATGCCGGCTTCCTCCGGTTTCCAGATGGGCGCCGGATGGGTTGCCCTGTGTGTCCGGATGTTGATCCAAATCCGGATTCGATTTCACCAGCACAATCGCGAGGATCACGAGAAACAGGCTGATAAGCAAGGCCGCTGCGGGCAGCAGTGTATAAATGGAAATCAGGAAATCATCATCCGAGGCTTCCTGGTCGGTTTCCCAATAGTCTAAAAATTCGTCGTCCATGTACTGAGATTATAGAACACATGTTCGGTTTAATCAAGGAGAAATGGATTTTGCATAACGTATTACCCTGGAAATTATTAAAAACATCAAGCCGGGTGCGGCCTAAATCCAAATCTGCTTCCGGCTGATGGTCAGGGCAACCAGGCGTGCCGAACGTTTGTTGTAC
>JBFGQG010000434.1:0-3589 GCA_041564295.1 Anaerolineales bacterium
ATCTAAGGAGTAAGGCATGTTTTCTAACAGTAAAGTAACCGGAATGGTCTTGATCGGCGTTGGGATAGCAGTTTGCGTCGTTGCTTCAGGCTTTATGGTTGTAGGGTATTCAACGGAGAGCATGGGGATCCCGGGTATGGCCCTGGGCATCCTCGCTTGTGGCCTTTTGCCGATGATTGCGATGGGCGGTGTCGGTGCATATTTATACGTCAACGGACGTAAGGAAGAAGCGGAACTGGTCGTCATACGTAAGAAAGAGCGACTGCTGGGATTGATCCAGGCACAGGGGCAGGCATCGATCGGACCCATTATGATGGAACTGAATATGACAAGGGACGAAGTCACCACGGCGATCTACGAACTGGTAGCCATGGGGTTGTTCAGCGGGTATATCGATTGGGATACGATCACTTTCTACTCAGAAGATGCCTCTGCTGTGGGTTCTAATCAATGCCCGAACTGTGGTGGGATCCGCGAACTGGTCGGAAAAGGCGTGATCAAATGTCCATATTGCGGTGTGTCGCTATTCGTCCCACCGGACGCTGAACAACGGCAAGCGGAACCAAAACCGCCTGCAGGCTGGCCCGGAAATGAAGCTTAGAGTACCCTGGAGTGTTGAATACAATGACAAATGCAATTCAAGAGCTGCATAAGCTCGGCCAGTCCATCTGGTATGACAACATAGAAAGACGTCTGTTAGAGAATGGTGCGCTCGCAAAATTAATCGAGGAAGGCGATATTCGCGGGGTCACTTCCAATCCGAGTATTTTTCACAACGCGATCGCTAAATCGAACGATTACGATGCAGATCTGATCCCATTGGCGAAAAACGGAAAAAACGCAAACGAAATTTATGAGGCCCTGGCGATCGCAGATATTCGTGTCGCAACAGACTTGTTCCGGCCTCTTTTTGCAGAGAGCGAGGGGCTTGACGGTTACGTCAGCCTTGAGGTCAGCCCGTATCTTGCGAACGATACGGATGCAACGTGCCGCGAAGCCCTGCGTTTGGGGAAAACGGTTGACAGGCCGAATTTAATGGTCAAGATCCCTGCGACAAAAGCCGGCCTGCCTGCGATCCGGCAGTCGATCGCTGCTGGGATCAACATAAATGTGACCCTCATCTTTTCGCAGGAGAGATACCTGGAAGTGATGGAAGCATACCTGGCCGGTCTCGAAGAACGTGTTGCGCGAGGCCTACCGATCCATTCGATTGCGTCTGTTGCATCATTCTTTGTTTCGCGTATCGACACGAAGGTAGACGCCTGGCTGCAGGAAAAAATCGATGCCGGACAACAAAAGGCCGCTTCGCTGGTCGGGAAAATGGCAATCGCAAATGCAAAACTGGCCTATAAAAAGTTCGAGGAAATATTCAGGAGCGAGAGGTTTTCAATCTTGAAAGCAGCAGGAGCGCGTATCCAGCGACCCCTTTGGGCGTCCACCAGCACGAAGAATCCTGCTTATTCGGACGTGCTCTATGTCGAAGAGCTGATCGGCCCTTCTACAGTAAATACCGTCCCCCCCAAGACGCTTGAGGCGTTTCGCGACCATGGGCAGGCTGAAGTGACCCTTCAAGCGAATCTTAATGACGCGGAAGCGGCTTTTAATACTTTTGAGGCATTGGGCCTCTCGTTTGAGAAAGCTACGGCGGAGTTAGAAGTAGAAGGGGTAAAGGCGTTTGCCGATTCCTTTACAGCACTGCTTGAAGCAGTCGAAAACAACCGAAAGAATGCTGCTGGTTAGATTCTGACTACATCCAGCGGCGATGTTCGACCATCATGCAGGCATCCTGCACCACGTCCAGACCTGCCTGTCTCGCCTTTTCTGCTGCAGCTTCATTTGAAATACCTAGCTGCATCCAGACGGCGCGCGCACCGATTCGGATTGCGTCCTCCACAAAGGGAGGGACATTTTCACTTCGCTGGAATAGCAAAACAAGATCAACCTGATCAGGCACAGACTGAAGATCCGGATAGGGCTGTTCAGAAAGCACGGGTCCATTGAGATATGGATTCACAGGAATGATTCTATATCCGTGTTCCTGCAAATATTTCGGAACGTAATGTCCCGCTCGATGCGGCTTCTTGGAGAGTCCGACCACAGCGATCGTTTTAGCCTCGCGCATGATCTTCAGAGCGATTTTATTACTCATAGATGGAAATTACTGAGGAACGAATGCCCGGCATTTAATGGAGCTTCGTCTTGATCAAATGGAGCAGATCTTTGGGATTGATCGGCTTCTGGAGATATTCTTCAATGTTGAGATATTGCCTTAAAAATGCCCTGTCGAGAGCATCATTCCCGGTCAAAAAAATGAACGGTATTTTTCTCCAGGTTGGGTTTTCCCGAATTTTCTCGTAGAATTTCAGCCCGTTCATCAAGGGCATGTTGACATCCGACAGGATCAAATCGGGCGTAATCTCGGACATCATCGCCATTCCCTGGTGCCCATTGCTGACCTGGTGGACTTCGTAGTCGTTCATCTCCAGGGTCAACGCGATGCCACGCCGCATATTCGTATTATCCTCAAGGATTAAAATGACGGTTTTTTGCGCTGCCATAATACACCTGTTAATAATTACTCAATAAAAAGCCAAAAACGCCAGAAAAACGATTGAATTTGTTGAGAATTATTAATAATTATACCTCAAACTTTCGTTTAGGTGTCAACCTATTCGAATGGGTGGTGTGCAAGCTCAATTTGGCTCCTATAATTTTCGTAATCTGTTCTTGAATAAGGAGAGCAAAATGACTGCAATGAATGAAGTTTACAAATTTTCCCAGGGGTTGGCAGACGCCGCCGAGACAGCCGGAAGCTCGACTGTCCTTGTGAATGCACGACGTCGAATCCCTGCAACCGGGATATCGTTCGCGCCTGAACTGATATTGACTGCGGATCATGTCGTTGAACGTGACGAGGAAATATCGATACTCACACAAGATGGAACGGAAATCTCAGTACAAGTTGCGGGACGTGACCCGAATTCCGACCTGGCTGTTCTTCGCCTGGCCGAGTCCTCGGGAATTGAAGCGATTCGCACGACTGGCCTCCCCAGGGTGGGGGAACTCGTTCTCGCGCTGGGCCGGCCTTCGCTTTCCGGGCTGCAGGCTAGCCTCGGAATCGTTACGGCAATTGGCGGATATGTCCATGGTCCACGCCGTCGAGGGGTGACGTCTAAAGCGATTTCCGCTGATCTGTTTATCTCCACCGATGCGATCCCTTATCCCGGTTTCTCAGGAGGTCCGCTCATTAATGCGGCCGGCGAGATGGTTGGCCTTAATACCTCAGGTCTGGGGCGTGGGCGCTCGTTGTCCATTCCGGCCGAGCGGGTGCTTTCCATAGGCTCAATCCTGGCTGAGAAAGGTAGTGTGCGGCGCGGTTACCTGGGCATACGCAGCCAGCTGACGCCCTTGAGTCCGGATCGACAGGCGAACCTCGGGAGGGACCAGGGTGCCGGACTACTCGTCGTTTGGGTTGAAACAGGCAGCGCGGCAGATGCAAGCGGGGTACTGGTCGGGGATATCCTTACGCAAATTGACGGGGAAATCGTCGAGGATCATGATGTACTCCAATCAGTGCTGCTCGGTGACA
>JBFGQG010000435.1:0-3589 GCA_041564295.1 Anaerolineales bacterium
CCGAACAATCCCAGGTGTGCAGGCCCGGAACCCGGCGTCACGCCGGGTCGCACAGGAATCGACTGACCGAGCGTACCTTCTTCAGCAAGCCGGTCGAGATTTGGCGTATTTGCGGTTTCCAGCTCGGTCTTTCCTCCCGGCGTCATTGGAAGGCCGCCAAGTCCATCCAGGACCAGGAGAACAATTTTGCTGCCGTTGTTGTTCAGCAGCGGGGGGAGATATGCGTGTGGCATAGAATTAACCTCTTTCTATCAATTCTTTATTTACACCTGCTGTCCTTCAAGTAATGCCAGGCGACGAGAAGTGTACTACAGAACCAAAGCAAGAAAAAACGTCTCCCGACCACCCGGGAGACGTTTTGAACTTACTTGATGCCGATTTGATTATCGGACAGCATCCTCGGTGTCTTTATCGAAGATATGCATGTTTTCCATGTTGAATGCGACCTCGATGTTTTCGCCCACACGGAACTGAGACCGGGGATCTACACGAGCAACGAAAATGTGTGTGCCGTTGTTCAGGTAGGTAAAGATTTCATTGCCCATCACTTCCATCACGTCGACGCCGCCTTTGACGTTTGAAGCAGCAATGCCTGGCGGTGCGAACTGCGGGTTGTGGATATCTTCTGGCCGCATGCCGAAGATGACTTCCTTCCCAATGTATTTATCGTAGACGGCTGCGCGGTCGGCAGGGATCTTCACCTGGAATGAGCCGGCGTCAACCATCAATGCACCGTCGCTCCTGACGATCTTCGTGTTGAAGAAGTTCATCGCCGGCGACCCAATGAAGCCGGCTACGAAGAGATTGTTTGGGCGTTCATACAGTTGTAATGGCGAGTCAACCTGCATCAGGTAACCGTGGTTCATCACTGCGATGCGTGAGGCCATGGTCATCGCTTCGACCTGGTCGTGGGTCACATAGACGAACGTTGTCTGAAGCTGCTGATGGTATCGGCTCAAGTTTGCGCGCATTTCAACACGCAGTTTTGCATCGAGGTTAGAGAGCGGTTCGTCGAGTAAGAAGACCTTCGGGTTGCGAACGATTGCACGCCCTAAGGCTACACGTTGGCGCTGTCCACCGGAGAGCTGCTTCGGTTTACGGTCGAGCATCGTTTCCAGACCAAGCATATGGGCAGCTTCCTTAACGCGTGTTTCGATTTCAGCCTTCGGCGTTTTTCTGAGTTTCAAACCGAAGGCCATGTTGTCCCGCACGCTCATGTGGGGGTACAACGCATAAGACTGGAATACCATAGCGATATCCCGATCTTTCGGAGCGACGTCATTGACGACTTTGTCGTCAATTTTGATGAGGCCTTCAGAAATGTCTTCCAGGCCTGCCAAACAACGGAGAGCGGTTGACTTTCCACAACCTGACGGCCCAACCAGGACTAGAAATTCTTTATCCTGGATATCGAGATCGATGCCGTGAAGTGCTGTGAAATCACCATATTTCTTTACAACTTTTTCGTACGTTACGCTGGCCATGGGCCGTTCCTCCTTTTTGGAAATTATCGTTAACGAAATTATAGTCAATAAACAAAATAGAAGCAATAAAGTAAATGGGAAAAGTTCAATATTCAGTCCGGTAGGTGCGGACAGTTGCGAATCCTGGCCTGTCTGCATTACAATCAGCCGCATGGCGAAAGCAAAAGATTCCATGAGTCCAGTGCGGCGACAATATCTCGAAATCAAACGTGAATATCCGGATGCAATCTTATTTTTCCGTCTCGGGGATTTTTACGAGACGTTTGACGAAGATGCCATCATTACCTCCGAGGTCCTGGATATCGTACTGACCGAGCGCAGCGTCGGAAAAGGGCAGCGCGTACCGATGGCGGGGATACCCTATCACGCTGCCGAAAATTACCTTGCGCGCCTGATCGAGAGCGGTCACCACGTTGCCATTTGTGAGCAGATTGGCGACCAGCCAGTTAAAGGGATTTTTCCCCGCAAAGTGGTTCGCGTGGTCACCCCCGGAACGATCACGGAGCCCGGGTTACTGCCGGGAGATGCAAATAATTATCTTGTCGCAGTCGTCATTGAAGACCAGAAGGCTGGCGTTGCCTACGCGGACATAACGACAGGGGAATTCGCCGTGACGGAGCTCGCCGGGGCGGATATCCGGGGAGCTCTCCGGGCAGAAATTACACGGTTGCGGCCAGCAGAAATCCTGATACCAGAAAAACTGGATTTCGGCAACGCCGTTGCCGGACATGTCACGTCCTGGCCGGCCTGGCGATTTGAGCCCGGCAGATGCGAAGAAATCTTGCTGGGACAGTTTGAGGCCGGCGCGCTGGACGGGTTTGGGCTCCGCGGAAAAATTCTCGCGATTCGCGCAGCAGGTGGAATCGTTCAATATTTAGGCGAAACACAGCAATCGGCGCTGGAACTCCTGCAAGGTCTGAGCACTTATTCGCTATCTGAGTTTATGACTCTGGATTCTGCAACCCGGCGAAATCTCGAATTAGCAGAAACGCTGCGCGGCGGCCAGGTAAAAGGGTCTCTCCTTGGCGTCCTTGATCGGACGGTCACGCCGATGGGAAAGCGGCTGATCCGGCAATGGGTGAGTAAACCCTTGCTTAACGTTGAAGAGATAGCGTTGAGACAGCAGGGCGTCCAATTCTTTTACGACGACGGTTTGCTCAGGTCGGAACTACGCACTGCGCTCAAGCCGTTAGGTGATATCGAACGGTTGACCAATCGCGTGATCAGCGGCACCGCCCTCCCAAGGGACCTGACCTCGTTGAGAAATTCACTCTCGAAGCTGCCGATTGTGAGCGGGCTGCTCCCGGTGGAAGCGGTTCACGGTCTTGAATTCCTTCAAAAATACGACGACTGCGCTGAAGTGCTCCAGCTCCTCGAATCTGCCCTTGCCGAGGATCCACCGGCAACCCTTCAAAACCCTGGCGTAATTCGTGAGGGCTTTTCCCCAGAATTGGACGGTGTAATGAAATCCTCGAGCCATGCGCGTGAATGGATCGCGAATCTGGAAAGTGTTGAGCGTAAACGCACGGGGATCAAATCGCTGAAAGTGGGCTACAACAAGGTTTTTGGATATTACATTGAGGTCACTAAAGCGAATGCCGGCGAAGTCCCTGGGGATTACATCCGGAAACAGACATTGGTAAATGCCGAGCGGTATATCACGCCGGAAATGAAAGAATATGAGGCGCTTGTGCTCAACGCAGAGGAGCGTCTCAGAGAGATCGAGCGCCGCTTATTCGCCCAGATATGCGAGCGAGTCGCAGACCATGCGCAGCAGCTGCTTTCTGCTGCTCGCGTGCTGGCGATGTTAGATGTCCTGGCATGCCTGGCGGAAACCGCCTCAGTCAATGGGTACATCCGCCCGGAAGTCGTTGCCGAAGATGTGCTCGACATCCGTGATGGTCGCCATCCGGTAGTTGAACTGGCTTTATCAGGGGGTAATAGGTATGTTCCGAACGATGTCGTATTCGAACAGGGCGAGCGTATACGGATCATAACGGGCCCGAATATGAGTGGAAAAAGCACTGCGCTAAGACAGGCTGCCCTCATTGTGCTCCTCGCGCAGATGGGGAGTTTTGTACCTGCCCGCTCCGCAACAATCGGTC
>JBFGQG010000436.1:0-3577 GCA_041564295.1 Anaerolineales bacterium
CAGATTCTAACATGAATTAATAGCATAAATCAATCCATGCCCCTTAGCGGGTATCGCTGCTCCCGGTCGGTGAAAGATTTTATCCCTGTGCCGTACCAGGCTACACCGTTCTGACGATGGCAGTCCAATCCCGTCATTGCGAGGGAACCCGCCGCAGGCAGGTGACCGAAGCAATCTCCACCTTTCCTTGGAAGAAAACTATCCCTGCTCGAAAATCATCCTGCCAGCCCCGGCTCCGTACGTGAGCACCAGCACTCCACTTTCAATCAAATATCCGTCCACAAGGGCGAGCAGGCTGCTGAACTGCATATCCAGGGAGTCATCGCCGCAATATGCCAGGGTTGTCATTCCCAATTCGATATTCAACTCGCTTCCGCTGACCGTGTAAATGCCGCTGCCGAAGTTGCAGTCCAATTTCAGACCCAGAGTACCGTCTGCCTGAAAGGTGAGCGTGTAATTTTCCGGATCAGAAACGGCTGAAATGGACATAGGATCGGACTCTTCCAGTGATGTCCAACGCCAGGTCTTTCCCGTCAGATTTTGCAAGGCTGCGGATCTGCATCCAGCACAAATCAAAACGAGGATTAAAGCGCTGAGAAAAACAGTCAGTTTTGTTGTAAATGTGCCTTTCATTATTGGACTCTCCTTTTCGGAACGAAAACGGATGTTCTTTCTGTGAACACACACCCATTTCAGGTCCGGATTTCGTCACCGTGATTACTCAGTTTTTTGTCCGCTATCTCATCTTCCTGCCGGCACTGCCTGAGGGATCGGCAGTGGCCATTCGTTCAAAAACGCCCGGATAGTTGCCAGCACTGCTTCTGTCTGTGTACTGGTCAGGGCATGTCCGGCCTGAGGAACTTCCAACAGGATGGCATTCGGCAGCGACTCTTTATACTTCAGCGCATTTTCCTGGCGTATGTAATCGCATTCTCCGCGCATAATGAGCACCGGTGTATTGTTGGACCGTAAAGCAGCTTGCGGGTCTATAGCGTTCTTAAGACTCCTGAGTGTCAGAAGATTGGCATAATAGTTTGCCCCGGCAGCGCGCGTCTTCCCGGTCCCTTTCGGCTGGTAACCCTTACAATTGACCTGGTACTCCACCCCCGGCCTTGAAATAATTTGATCGTAAATAGCGTTTAATTCGGCCTGTCCGGCGAAATTTTGTGCCCCTGCAGGGTTGATGCGCGCCAGTGCACCGGCGACAACAAGCCGCAATGGAGGCAGGATGATACTTTTTTCCTCCGATGAAGCGGTGCGGGAATGGTCGTACCGGCTGCCGCTCCGGTCGCCGATGACCCCGGGGGAGAGGAGGACTGCGCGCTCGACGTTGCCGGGATAGGCGGCCATGTAATGAACAGCAAGGACCGCACCCCAGGAAGTCCCGATCAGTACCATTCGTTCAGCACCGGTACATCTGCGCACACTTTCGAGATCGGCCACGTTTCGCTCAACCGTGTAATCTCGGATATCCGGCAGCAAGTCCGACTGCCCGGTGCCGCACTGGTCGTAGAGATAAACATCGTACCCGTCTTCAGTGAGCCTGCGAAAAAAATCGTGATTCGACGTGCGTGTCGGGATACCCGGACCACCGTGCAAGTAGACGACCGGCGAAGGCCGGTAGGAGCTACCCTCAGCGCGATATTTCGTGAAAGCAATTCGCGAGCCGGTTTCGAGAGCCCAGAACCGGGCCTCGGATCGGTTCTTTTGGCTTTTTGAAAGGTCATTTCGCGGTGTGAATATATGCCGCGAGACTATGACACCCGTCAGCGACAGGACGATAAGCGCATAAAAAATACTGAAAGGGACGGAACGCGAGAAAAACCAGGCAAAGCCACCCGCATATAGGAGGAGGACCAGTGCGGAGATTGCGTTCAACACAATGATTCGACTTGTCATGCGGGCAGTGATGAAAAATACTGCTCCCGCGACGATCGGACTGAAGAAGGAAACGACAATAAATCCCAGGCCGAACAGGGCCCTGACCTGCAGTGTGCGTTTGGAAAGCTGAAGCGGCATTTCGTCCCTCCCGTAGGACAAATAACCTGAAAGCCAGCCAAAATAGGCTGGCTTTTTCATGATTGGCGCTGCACGAATGCTGCGGATGGTTAATTCTACTGCGAATAGCCGGGTTTGATATGAACAATCTTTCCCGCAGCTGTGGTTTAGCTATTAGAAGGACCTTGCGAAGGTTTAAGCCTTCGCAAGGTCCCATTTAGTCGAGCTTATTTCTCTTTTTTTGTGACCATATGGACGCTGTCCGTGCCTTCGATGGGAATGCCTTCGTACGTCTCGCCGATCAGCGTACCGGCAGTCGACTCACAGGTCAACGTAGTTTCGAGGACCTGGAAGTGGAATACGAGGTCCCAATCACCGTCGAGGTCGATATCCTCGATGTGACGATCAGGCACACCACTTTTCCTGTTCACATGGATCTCGCTCGCGCCTTCGAACGTCACTGTCGTGTGGTCCACCTGCAGTGCATCGAAGTCCGCCGTCGTCAGAACGGCAACTGCGATAGCTTCTTTATTGCTGTTGCAGTTGATCGCATTGGGATCGCTGCCCGGCTTGATGTCGGTTTCGACGTAGATGACGTGCGGCAGGATCCGGATATCAGACAGCACCGGACTGACGCCGCCAGAGCTTGCTTTCAGGGTGACCCTGACTTCTACGAATCGACCGAACATTGAGAAAAGTTCGCCGTTCGCGACCGTAACGAAGGACTTTCCGCCAAGTCCGGCTTCCGTATCCGCAGACCGTGCTTCGACCACAATGGAGGTCCCCGCTGGTTCGCTGGCTTCTGGTTCGGTGTTCCAGATAATCCGCCCCCATTCAAACCCTGATATCTCGCTGTCCTGAACCACAGTCCAGATGCCCTGTGGAGATGTGGACCCGACGACCACTGCGCCGGTCATATCGCTGTAGTTGTAAGGCCATGCGTCCAAGCCCAGATCGACGAGCAGATCGACTGCACCTAATCCATCCGGACCGGCGTTCGGGTCGATCCGCACGGCGTTGTTCGAGCCCATGTTCGTAGCCCAGACTTTGCCGGCGGCGTCCACTGCCACCCCGGTCGGCTCACTGCCTGTATCGATGACGGCGAGGAAGTTGCCGTCATTATCCAGCCGGGTCACACTGCCCACGCCACTGTTTGCCACCCAGACGTGGTTATCAAGTGGTGTGACTGCAACGCCACGGTTTTGCTGGCGCGGCGGGCCGAATTCACGGTTGGTCAAATCGCCATCATCGTCGAACTCACGCGCCATGATGCGGGTGAAGCCGGTGATGTCGAACGCAGGCTGGCCCTGATCCGCAACGGAGAAGTCCGCAGTGAAATGACCGGACGAGTCGGCATAGAGGTACCTGCCAGCACCTTCATCGAACAGGTTGGCCCAGATCTCCACTAGCGCGTCCGGATTTGCCGTGCCGGAAACCCTGTCCGCCGCTGTATCGATATCCGTGACCGTAATACCTGTCACAGTATGTGTCTTCGTGGTTGTACCATCGGAGACGGTGACCATGTGCCCGGGCAGAATGTTAATCCAGACATTGAAGTTGAAGTTCCCCTGGCTATCGG
>JBFGQG010000437.1:0-3576 GCA_041564295.1 Anaerolineales bacterium
ATAGGTCCCGGAGCCCTGGCGAATATCGAGAACATTCATGAGCGCAAGGGCGCGCAGCGCCTCCCGCAATGATGGACGGCTTACGCCCATCATTGCAGCAAGCTCTCTTTCAGGGGGGAGCTGGTCTCCCGGCCGCAAGGCTTTCTCGCGAATCATGTCCAGCAGTCTCGATGTAATTTCTTTAGGTACTGCATCTTTTGATATTTTTCCAAATTCCACAGGCCACCTCTCATCACCACGACAGGAAAAATGGTCAGACCATTTGACCTATTTTATGGCGAATCCATACTGCCTGTCAAATCATTCAACCTTATTGCATCCGAACTCCAAAGCAGGCCGCCAGGTAATTGTCATAAATTACCTGGACGTGCCGGTGAATCAACGCGTTCGGAGAATTTTCTAATTCGCCGCTTCGGACGGCTTCCATTTCATGTGGGAAATACTGGCTTAGCAAGGCCACGGGAATGGTGACCCTGTTCAAATTATTTTGGAGACGGCTGAATGCTGTCTGAACTCCAGGTGCCGTCCAGTAATATCGGATCCGGTCGCTCAGGCTAAACTTCCTTGACAGGGCTTGTTCGCCGGCCGTTCCGTGATAATGCCGCGCCCAATGGGCCGGATCGGCAAGCATCGCGTCTTCTAGTGCGTCCACGATTCCGGAAAGGTGAAATTTGTGCACGTTTTTAAGCTCTCTTTCGATATTTTCGAGAGCGAACACGGCCTCACGGAAAGCAAAGGTCAGCGCCGGGCCGACTTTCAAGATCGCAAAGTGATCTGCGACCAGCCTGGAAAGCATCTTGCGAGGCTGGTAATCCGTCGAATGCCCTTCAAAAACGAGATTCGGGTAGGAGAGGATCGATTCCGTCAATCTGCGGGCTTTTTCCGGGTCGTAAACATGTATCTCCGTATCTCCAAACTCGACGCCTGGTTGGGCGACGACGGCAATCACACGTTCCCAGGCAGCCGGAAGGCTGAGGGCCATGAATGCCTCTTTCGACACAGCGATCGTTTCCGCCAGATCTTCCGGAGATGTGACCGACACCATTTCGCCTGATTCTTGTGCGCCGCCCGGAATCGGCACTTCCGTGCCGATGACGTAAACCGGTGCGTCTCCGGAGCGACCAGATGCTTTGTATGCGGCTTCCGCGTGCCATGCCAGTTCAGCGGCACGCGCAGCGGCAACATGTTTCGGGAGCGGAACTGCGCCGTCATCGTCGGCACATTTCATGCTGGCATCGAGATGGATCTTTCGATAGCCTGCCTTGATGTATTCCCGGACGAGCACTGCAGATTTTTCCATCGCTTTCTGGGACTCTTCAGTTTGCCAGACGTTGGGTCCGAGGTGATCCCCACCGAGGACGATTCTGTTGGGTGGAAACCCGGTTTTTTTGACAAGGCCGGCGAGGTAATGGAGAAACTGCTGTGGAGTCATGCCGGTGTAGCCCCCGTACTGGTTCACCTGATTGCAGGTGGATTCGATCAGGACAGGCGTGGCGTTCTCCATCGCCTGCCGGAGGCAGGCTTCTATCACGAATGGATGAGACGAGCAGACGGAGGGTATCCCGATTGATCTCCCGGCATGTTGGCCTTGGACGACTTCATATAAGTGGGAGGTTGCAGAATTCAAATCCATTGCATCGCCTCCTGTACGGTCGGTTGTGCCTCGGTGCCACCGTGCCGCCGGGTGGACATCGAACCACAAACGGCAGCGAAATCCAGGCAGCGCTTTAGCGGCCAGTCCTGAAGGTAACCATAGACGAAGCCTGCATCAAAGGTGTCACCGGCCCCGACCGTATCGGCAACCGGGAATTCGATCGCCCGGGCCGTTGAAAAACCGCCTTCCTCATACAGAAGGGCACCCTCTCGCCCCAATTTCACGGCTACGATCGGCCCGTAGCTTGCCATCTGCTTCGCCGCTTCTCTGACGTCCTCCTTACCTGCCAGCGACCGCACCTCTTTATCGTTTGGGAAGAAGAGCGTCGTGTCCCTCAAAAGCTCCTTAACGCCATGCCATTTTTCCTCCGGATCCCAGTTGGTGTCCAGTGATGTTGAAACCTCAAGCTGGAGGGCTTTTTTGAACAGGGTCGGTAGCGACATGCGCAGGTTCGTTTGCAAGAAGTAACTGGCGACATGTAAGTGGCGCGTCTGGGCGAGGAGTTCAGCGTCGATATCGTCGAGGGTGAGCGCTGAGATCGCGCCCATTGAGGTGAGGATCGTCCGGTCCGATCCATGGTTGAGGATCACGCTGAAACCAGTTGAAATGTCCGGCCGGCGGATCACGTGCGTTGTGTCGATCCCCCTGGCTTCCATCTCACCGAGCATGAAATTGCCGAAGATATCTTCTCCCACGACGCCAATGAACGCCACTTTCAATCCGAGACGCGCAGCTCCGCAAGCAAAAATAACACTCGATGAGCCAATCGTCAGTACGGAATGTCGCGCCAGCAATTCTTGCTGGTCGAAGCGGATATCCTTGGAGGACAATTCGAGAATCAGGTCCGGATTGATCTCGCCTGCGACGAGTACGTCAAACGGTTTTGTCATTTTGGAGAAACCTCTGAATATCGTCCATGGAGGCGATGCCTTCCATCGGGCCCAGTCGTGTCACTGCGAGCGCGCCGGCTGCGCAGGCCTGCCTGGCGGATTGCTCGAAGGATAGATTCATCTCGATCCCGGTGATGAAAGCCGCGGCGAAGGCATCGCCTGCACCGGTGGGGTCGACATCGTCGACCGGAAAACCCGGGACATCGATCCGGGCATCACGGGTATATATCGTGCATCCCGCATCGCCGTGTTTTATCACGACGACCTGGCCCCTTCGTCTTAAGAGTTTCAGGGCGGCCGTATGTATGTCGGATTCATTTGTGAGCGAGCAGGCTTCAGCTTTCGTCGGAAAAATCACGTCTGCAGCACGGATCCAGGGCTCCAGGTAATCGATCGCCGCTTCGTTCGGAAGTAAGTTTGGACGAAGGTTTGGATCCAGGCTGATGCGTGCCCCGGCAGCCCTGGTGAGGCGCAGGACATCTGCAGCGGTCGAGCGCCAGGCTTCGTTCAGTAACAGTGTTGACCCGGAAATATGCAGCCACCGTACCTCTGTAAAATATTTCTCCTGGATCTGGAAATTGCGAACTTCACCTGCCGCAGATCCACGTAAATGGAATACAAAATCCCGCTCACCGTTCTCTAAATAGGCTACGAAGGCTACTCCGGTGCTTAATTCAGAGACTTTCGCCACGAAACTTACGTCGACTCCTTCTGTTTCCAGCCGTTTCATAAAGAAACGGCCAAATGCGTCCACCCCGACGGTTCCAATAAATCCGACGTCCATGCCGCAACGGGCGGCCACCACAGCGAAGATCGCCGGCGCACCGCTTGCGAACGGCCCCTGAAAACCACCCGTCTCTTCCAAAGGTTGGCCGGCACCTGTGCGCATGATCTCGACCAGCGCTTCGCCAAATGTAATTATTCTCGGCTTGCGTGTCTTCATGGTGACTTTTCTCCATCCATTCTGCGTTCGAAGAGCAAATAAAACGCCAGGACCATCAAGGTGCTCATCCCCATCAGCCGGAACATAGA
>JBFGQG010000438.1:0-3550 GCA_041564295.1 Anaerolineales bacterium
CTCCAACCACCAGGAGCAGTGGAAGAATAAAATTGCGCACTTCTTGATTCGCAGCGTCATCGCTCATAAACGTGCGCACGATAAATTGCGAGTTGATCTCTGTACCGTTAGTGAGGATACCGGTCGCGCTCATGGTATGCGGACCCGGGTCAAAATCGTTCGTGTGGAACTGGTAGCGGAACGGCGCTTCTTTGTCCACGTTGATGATCGCGAAGTCTAACCGGAACCTGACCTCAACCAGGTTATCCGGCCCTGTTGCGTGCAGGCTGAAGCGCCCCTGGATGCGGTTGTCCAGCCCGCCGTAGCCCCAATCGCGAGTCAGCCGCAGTTGAAGTTCGGGCTGCTGCGCCGCGACGAGACCAGCAGCCACGCCCAGGAGGAGCACCAGCCCCAAAATCCATTGCTTCAACATCTTACTTCCACCTAGTCAGAATATGTTCACGCTGGAACAGGCGCGTCGCAAAGAACAGCAGTACGACGTCCAGAACGATCATTACGAAAGCAAACCAGAGCACGAGCGTGCGGTTGATGAAGACCAGCCCTGTCGTCTGGGCCACGATCAGGCCGACGATCGGCAGCACGAAAATACCTGAGATCTGTTCGGCGACCCGGGGGTCAGTCGTGCGAGAAGAAATCATCACTGCAATGCTGACCCCTGCCAATGCCAGAAGCGGGCCCAGGATGACAATCGCGATCAACCACATCGGGTCGAAGAACTTCACAACCAGAGCAGGGCCTAAGCCCATGACCAAGGCGCCGGCGGAAAAAATGAAATAGGCAAACCAGGTCGCCCCGACGGCAGGAATCGCCGCTGCCAGGCCTTTTCCGGCAAGCAATTCAGCAGTCGAAATTGGCGTGGCGAGTAGCGGCTCCAGCGTGCGGGTCGACTTTTCACCGACGATGCTATAGGAGGCGATCGTCATCGGGATCATCACCGGCATCATTAAAAAAAGCGGCATGAACTGTGAAATTATGATGTACTGGTTGCAGTCTCCCGTTGAAAGCCCTTCACACAGGGCTGCGAACTGGCCGACGGCTTCAGCGAGGCCGAAGTCTTCGAGGCCATTTGCTGACTTAATACCGTTCAGCATGATAAGGGGAATAGCCGTGAACAGAAGCGGCACGAAGATCACCGTGAACAGGACGAATTTATTCCGAAAAACCTCGGACCACTCCTTACCGATCAAATACCGGACTTTAACCATCTTTACCCTCCGTCTTGTTGATGATCTGGAGATAAATATCCTCCAGCGAGCGCCGCACTTCACCGACGAACTGAATGTCCGCGCCTTGCCGAACGAGCATGCGGATCACGTCCGGATTGCGGACTTCGGGTTCGTCTATTTGTAAGACGAGCTTGTTTTCCATCACATCGACAGATTGGACGAAATCCTGCCCGTTGAACTCAGCCGCGAATAGTTGTGCGTCCTGACCGAGGTGAAAGACGACGGTCCTGCCGAACAGCTTCCGGCGTAATTCAGCTGGCGAATCAAGGATCAGCAGACGGGAACGGATGACGCCGATCCGGTCGCACAGGCGGTCGGCTACGTCGAGGTTGTGCGTGGTAAGGACGATCGTCCGGCCTTCCTCGCGCAGTTCCTGGATGAAATCGCGTACTGTTCGGGCCATTTGGGGATCGAGGCCGCTGGTCGGCTCGTCGAGGAAAAGCACTTTCGGTTCATGCAGCAGTGCACGGGCAATAGCCAGCTTTTGGCGCATACCTTTTGAAAATGTGCCGACGAGCTCAAAACGCCGGTCCCATAGGCCCAACATGCGCAGGTATTTCTCCACCTGTTCGGCGACGTTTCTTACCTCGTACATTCGAGCATAGAAAGCAAGGTTTTTTTCAGCACTCAGGCCTTCGTACATCCCCGGTGTTTCGGTCAGGATGCCGACAGCACGGCGGATGTCCGAATCGGCCTTGCCGACCTTAAAACCGGCGACGGTCGCCTCACCCTCAGTAGGCGCGATCAGTGCACAAAGCATACGAATGGTCGTGGTTTTGCCGGCGCCGTTGGGTCCCAGTAATCCGAAGACCTCTCCGGCCTGGACCGAGAAGGAAAGATTGTCGACAGCTTTTACGGATTCGAAGCTTTTCGTCAGGCCCCGAACAGTAATCATGTCTTGGGTAGTCGTCATGTATTTCTCCTGTTTATATTACCCTTATTAATTATACGATTAACCGGTTAAACGGTTACTCGGCGAACAACTCATAGACATGGCATATCTTAAACTGACCTTCGGACAAAAGATCGGACATTTTGAGAAAAACAAAGGAGCCTCTAAACTCTAGGTAGCGACAAAACAACCAGAGAAAAGAGGCTCCGATGAATAAGTGTATCCGAATTTTCGATTTTGCAAAACAGCTCTTCAACCAGCCCAAAGCCGCCCGCCAGGCCGGAGCGATCATGCAAGCTATTTTGGAAAGCCGCTCTCCTCGCATCAGCGATATTGCGGCCTGTTTACCGGGCCGTCCAGCCGCAGCCTATAAACGCGTTCAGCGTTTTCTGTACAAAAATGAGCCCCAGAAGGCTTTGCACTTGCTGTTCAATGAGCAAGCCGAGTATGTTATCGGGGATCCAACTGAAATTGAGCGTCCGCACGCTCGCAAAACGGCCTATGTCGGGACCTTGAAGGATGGCCAAACCCGCGGTTTCCAGATGCTGACCCTGGCAACACCGGTGCGTGGCCGGGCACTGCCTTTCCATTTCTTGACCTATTCCTCACAGACTTTCGAAGACCAGGTCAGCTCGCGCAACCTGGAGCACTTCAAAGCCATTCAGGAAATCCAGGCTTTTCTGGGCGGGCGGCCGATCGTGTTTGACCGTGAGTTTTCTTACTGCCGCCTGCTGGAGAGCCTGGTGGGCGCCGGCATCCGCTTTGTGATCCGTTTGAACCTGGGGTCCAACCCCCCGCGCTTCTATTATGATGCCGAACAGAACCGACGCTTACACCTTTCGATTGCCCCGCTCAACAAACCCAATATCTATCGCCGGGTCTACTACATGGGGCAAGTGCGCGTCAATTTGATCGGCATCTGGCAGCATGGCTTCAAAAGCCCGCTGTGGATCATCACCAACCTGGAACCCGAAGAAGGCTTGGCCCTCTATCAAAAGCGCATGAAAATCGAGATTTGCTTCCGGGATCTGAAAAGCCTGCTGCAGATCGATAAGGTGATGAATAAGTCTCAGGTCTATCTGAATAAGATCCTGGCCCTGGTCATGCTGGCGTATGCCGTCAGTCTGGTGATCGGAGAAGGCATACGCGATGTCCAATATGCCCAGGTGGAACCCTCAGAGATCGATTTGTTGGTCATCCCGGAATGTGAGCGCAATTCACACTGGCACCTGTTCTCGGGACCGTTTCTGCTGATCAAGAAGAGGTACCATTTATCCCGGAAACAACTGCGTAAAATTGTTGCTGCCGCCCTGCGAATTTTCGAGCGCCTTGTTTTTGCGATTGATGTCCGATCTTTTGTCCCAACCTAAGTCTTAAACCTTATTTTTGCGCAACCATAGCGGGTTTCTATTCTTTAATGCAACCAGAAGGC
>JBFGQG010000439.1:0-3548 GCA_041564295.1 Anaerolineales bacterium
AACCCAAAACAACTGGCTGAAAAAAACAGCTCTGTATCAAAAAACGGAAAAAATCCGCAATCCAATCGCAGGCCCTCGAATTCCAGAAACGGGCACAGCCGGCGGTAGGAGCGTGCCGCTCGTCACGACGTCCGCCGCCGCGCAACCACCCCCATCAGCAGTAGCACCCCCACGACTGCAAGCCCGACCCCAAAAAACCAGCCCGCAATATCAGCGCCTTCGCGCGGGCTGGAAACATTCCCTGGAGTAGGGCTCGGCGCCGGCAGCGAGGCTGTGATAGACGGAGTCATTGTCGGCGGTACATCCGTCGGCGTGGGCGTAATAGTCGCCGGCGCGGGCGTCGGCGTCTCGGTCGCAGGCGGTGTGACCTGCAGCAGCAGCCTCTGGTCTGGCTGGATGATCGACGACGAATTCAGGCTGTTCCAGGCCATCAAGTCCGCTAGTGAAACTTCATACAATCCGGCGATCCACGAGAGCGTCTCCCCACTCGATACGACATGGTAATACTTCCCGTCAGCTGCTGGCGTGAGCTTCTCGAGCGGCGTCAGCGGCCGCGGCGTCGGGCTGGGTGTGACGTTGCCCGGATCGATCAACAATTTTTGCTCTACCTGGAGCGGCCAGTCTACCGACCACCCGTTGAGGACGAGAATTTTGTCCACTGAAACGTTGTAGGCTTTCGAGATGCCAATAAGGGTCTGGTACGGCTGTACGATGTGGACGATCTTGCCGTCCGAATCGGGCGGCGCCTTGACGACCATCCCGACAGGAGTCGGCGTGGCAAACCCCTCCGTGCCGGCACTCGGAATGAATAACCGCTGGCCCGGAAACAGCGGCCGCTCGCGGGAAACGTTGTTCCAGAACTCGATGTCGGCGATGGTGACCTTATACGCCACGGCAATCGACCAGAAGGACTGCCCGGATTTGACCTCATGGTAGACCTTTCCATCGATATCCGGGGTGGCGACTTTTACCGGGATGATAATCTGGGGCACCGTACTGACCGTCCCCCCGCTGCCCGGGCTGCCTGCCGGATACACATTCTTACCGCAGGCCTTGTCCGACGTATACGCTGCTTGCAGCACATAGTAGATCGAACCGTTGTTCGCCCTGGCCACACCCGCACCGACGTGGCAATAAGCCGGATTGGTCGCCGGGCGCATGTGGTCCGGGTCCGCCCAGACGAGCATGATCTGGTCGATGGACATCGACCGGCCGACAGCGAAGTTCTCGGTCGCCCAGACTGTCGCCCCGCTGCCGTATCCGGCCGCAGCGATCCGGCCGCGCACATCGCCAATATGCCACGACATGTTGTTGGCCGCCATAATCTCGGCCGTCGCCTGCGCCACGGCATTGACAATAGGGTCTTCAATCAGCGCCGAGAGACCGTTGGAGACCCGCATGGTGTTCATTGCCAGGATCAGGTCATAGCGGGAGACGCTGCCTGTCTGCAAAGAAGGGGCCTGCGCTGCACCAGCACGTGCGCTGTCCGTCCAGCCGAGCAGTACAGCCAGCAGAATAAAAAAAGCTGGAATCAGCAGTTTTCGAAACCACATGCGGTCATTATAGTCTCATTTCCCGGGCTAACCAGTGAGAGTATCCGTCTTTCATATACCGTTAAGCGGTTAATATCGCCAATCGTAAACGGTCTGCACAATCAGTCACCTGGTCTGCGTTTGGGATTTCCCTCAAAATAACCTACAATAACAGCGGGAAGAATTCCATGAAAATCAAAAAACGATTCGTATTCTGCCTGGCTGTTTTCTTTCTGGCAAGCTGTAGTCCGTCGCCATCCAGCCCGCCGCTGATTCAACTCAATGTGAATGGCGATACCATCACGGGGCTGCAAGGCGCTTACTGCTGGGACAGCGGGATTACAGGGACGCTGTGTGTTGATCCGTTCCCACCTTCATTTGAAGGGCAGACACCGCTGGAGGTGCCAGGGCCGATCCGGCTGGTATTGGACCAGCCGCTCCCGCAAACGTTAAACCTCTCACTGACGACTGAGTTGTTTGGCGACGACGTCACTGCTACAAGCCTCGAAGTGAGCAACCGGGTCGAATGGTCACCGAATGTGCCGGCAGGAGCCTATATCCTGAATGTACACGGTGCCTGGAAGCAGGGTGACGTGACTTACTGGTTCTACATTTCGCTTCCATAAGAACGCGCCACGCTGCGGTGCACCGTTTGGCCAGTTCCATTCAAAACCGTGGTTCAGCGGGTGCTGTTGAACAGTGCTTCCAACCGTCCGGACTGCTCATCGGTCAACTTGTGACGTATGACCTGATGCGGGTATGGGATCTCGATCCCTGCACTTCGCAGTGCATCATAAATCGCCGTATTGACGCTGTCGAACATGCGGCGGGTATCTACGTACGAATCGAGCCACCAGCGCACCCGGAAAATCAGTGCTGAAGGCCCAAACTCCAGAAACAGCGCTTCGACAGGCTTGTCCTGCATCACCCCAGCAACTTTCGACACGGCTTCAATCAGGACTTCGCGCGCGTGGTGGATATCGGTGCCGTAACCCACACCGACGTGCACCTGAAGGCGGTACTGTTCGTCCGGGTAGCTGTGGTTGACGATCAGGCTCTTCCCAATAACCGAGTTCGGAACGATGACCATACGGTTGTCTCGTGTCCGGATGCGTGAACTGCGCAGACCGATATCCACCACGTCTCCCCAGGTATCCAGGTCGAGCAGTTCGATGCGGTCGCCAATCCGAAACGGTCTGTCGATCATGATGACAAAGCCGCTGATCGTGTCGGAGAGGGCCGCCTGGGCAGCGAGTGCGATCGCCAGCGAACCCACGCCCAGCGTGGTCACCAGCGCGCTGACGTCCACATTGAAATGGCTGAGAAGGATGATCAAGGCGATCACCGCCAGGATAATCTGGGAGACCCTCCTAAAAAATGGTATCAGCTGCTCATCCAGGTCGGTCTCAGTCTGCGGGGCAACCTCCATTGCGTACCATTCGAACAAAGTCACCGCCAGACGCCACACCACGATGAATCCGATCAAAAAATACAGGACATAAAATACATCGGCGACGGATTCCTGCCATTCTTTCGGAAGGAAATCGAGGCGCGCAATTGCAATGTCCGTTGCGAAAGTCACTGCGAGAAGGTACAAAGGAGTTCGCAGGATTTTCAAAATGCTGTCGTCCAGCCGGTTGCGCGTGCGTTTGAACAACCTGCTGAGCAGACGTTTAATCACCACTTTAACAAGCCAGCTTCCCAAGACGGCCGTCAGGACCACGATCGCCAGGGAAATCCCGATGTCAATCCATTGGGCGGAAGTGAGTTCGAAAAGATTCATGTGGGCCTCCAGTCCGGGGGTTGATCTTATTGGTTGTTACGAACATCCGGCTGAATCATGGCTCTAAAAGGAGGGCAGCAGGGGGAAGTACCCCCCGCTGCCCTCCTTTTACATATGTTTATTCCCGGGTGCGTAACATCAGAACCTATGCTACCGGAAAATGATTAGAGGAGCAAGCCGAATTTGAAACAGGGTGGGGGTTCCCCGCCCTGTTTATGACCGTGCGCCTCAGG
>JBFGQG010000440.1:0-3543 GCA_041564295.1 Anaerolineales bacterium
ATTAGTTCACATATCCGGTTTATGGATATCCCAGGGGCAGCAGGTATAATGCCAAGTTTCCGAAATTAAATAGAGCCTGCAACAATAGAAAAATAGCGAGACCATACACAGCGTCTCGCTATTTTTCTATTGTTGCAGGCTCTATTTAATTTCGGAAACTTGGCATTATACCTGCTGCCCCTGGGATATCCATAAACCGGATATGTGAACTAATTAAATTATTCATCCACGATCTCGTCCGTCACGTCCGCTTCAAGCACTTTCTGAAGCGCTTCCATTTGTTCAGGTGCCATGCGGATAGCCCTGTCTTTCGCTGATTTTCGAATGAGGTCTTTCAACTTGCCGACCGGGAGTGTCGGTATCGGTGCATTATCGGCGTTGACTTCTGCTTTGTCGTTGGTAAAAAGCAGTACAGCTTGAGGGTCAGGGAATTCAGTATCGGGAACTTCTTTTGAAAGGAATTTTCGGAAAGATTCGATCTCGGCCCCGATCTCAAGATCCGGACGGCCGATGTTTTCCTGTGCGAATATTTTCATGTACGCCAGCCCGGGTCCGCCTCGCTGGCGCCAGCGACCTTTCTCATAAGTAATCTTGCCGCGCTGTGGTTTCAAGAAAAGCATCCAGATCCCGGAAGGGCCTGTCAGCAGATGCGCTGTCGGCGCGATGTAATGATATAGGGTATGGTAGCGGTCCATGCCTTTAAGCGCTTTATTAAGTGCCTGGTCAGGACGTGGAAACCGGGCGTACTTGTTGCCGAGGAAGATGCCCACCTGGGATAAACCAAAACCCAAGATCAATGCCCCCAAAGAAAGAGCCACCTGTTCCTGGTTCGTAAAGCTGATGATCAGACCTGTCACGAGAAGCACGAGTCCGCCGAGACTCGTAATTTGCCCGATCCGGGCATTCCGGCGAATGAGTCTGTCGTTTGTGATGATGCGCATTAAGTTCTCCTGATGTTCTAATTTTCGGCCTTGTAGCGAGCGAGAACGAGACAGGCATTCTGCCCGCCAAGCCCGAAGGAATTCGATAACAACGTGTTGACCTGGTACGTGCGCGCGATATTAGGCACGTAATCGAGATCGCATTCCGGGTCGGGGTATTCATAGTTGATCGTTGGCGGGATGCAGTTATTGCGGATCGTCAGGATGCCTGCAATCGCCTCCAATGATCCCGCTGCCCCGAGCGAATGCCCGATCATCGACTTAATAGAACTGATTGGGATTTCGTAAGCACGTTCACCGAAGACTCTCTTTATCGCCCTGGTTTCCGTGACATCATTCAGTGGGGTCGATGTCCCATGAGCGTTGATGTAATCGATATCATCCATCGTTATGCTCGCATCCTTCAACGCCCAGTTCATGGCGCGGATGGCTCCGGCAGCGTCAGGGTCTAAAGCGGCAAAGTGGAAACCGTCAGCGGATGAGGCGCTGCCTTTATATTCGGCATAAACCTTTGCTCCACGGCTTAAGGCGTGCGCTTCGCTTTCAAGAATAAGAGCACCTGCGCCTTCTGCAAGGACAAAACCTTCCCGCCTCGAATCGAATGGTCGTGAGGCTTTCTCCGGAAAGTCATTGAATGAAGTCGGCAGTGCACGCATGGCAGTGAAACCTGCCAGCGTAAAATCTCGAACCACGGCTTCCGTCCCACCTACGATGACGACGTCAGCCAGACCGCGCTGGATCAGGAGTGCACCATCACCGATGGACTGTGTGCTCGTCGCACAGGCGGTTGCAACGGTTGCATTCGGTCCGAGGCACTGAAATTCACGCGCGATCGTGAAGGCTGGTGCGTTCGGCAAGCCGCTTGGAAGCGTAAAGGGGTTAACTCGACTTAAACCCTTCTGGTGGAGGACTTCGATATCGTCCGTTATTCGTTCCAGGCCTCCAATCGCCGTCCCAAAAATCACGCCAGCTCGTTCCGGATCAGGCATCTGATCTCCCAGGCCCGCATCAGCCACAGCCTCCCGGGCTGCTGCCAGCGCCAGTTGGGATGAACGCGCCATGCGGCGCGCTTCTTTCCGGTCGATATAATCTTCTGGTTTGAAATCCGGTACTTCACCAGCGATTTTACAAGGCATATCGAACCCGTTCATCCTGAAAAGGCTGATCTGCCTGATCCCGGATCGTCCGGAAAGAAGTCCGTCCCAGAATTCGGGCACAGATTTACCGATCGGCGTGATCGCGCCGAGACCGGTGATGACTACTCGAGTTGAAAACATTCATTCTCCCGGAAAGCATTGCAGGCTGATCGGGCTGCCAGCAATGCGATCAGTGCATGTACCTTAATTTTTCAAGCCGGACTCTATGGCCAGCTTCAGCGAGCCAAGCAGGCCGACTTCAACTGATTGTCTGGCAAGCCTGATGGCGCTTTCGATTGCACGGGCGTCTGACCTGCCGTGCCCTACAAATACGAGTCCATCCAACCCCAGCAACGGTACCGCGCCGACTTCGGCGGGGTCGAGCATGCGTCGAACTTCACCGAAGGCCGGTTTGACGAGAAGCCCACCAATCTTCGTTCTGGTGGAGGACAGGATTTTTTCACGCAGCACTTCCGTCATCAGTTTGGCGACGGCTTCGCTGCTCTTCAAAAGCACGTTGCCGGTGAACCCATCAGTGACGACGACGTCAGCCTCACCGGCGAACAATTCTTTGCCTTCGACGTTGCCGATAAAGTTTATCGCGCTTTCAGCCAGGATGGGGTATGTTTCTTTGACAAGTTCGTTCCCTTTTCCGGCTTCTTCGCCGTTCGACAACAAACCGACCCGCGGGTTTTTGCACCCGAGCATGGATTCGGCATATACAGACCCCATCACGGCAAATTGGTGCAGAAATTCGGGTTTGCACTCTGTGTTTGCGCCGACGTCGAGAACAACACATTTCCCGTTTCTTACTGGAAAAAGGACGGTCAGGGCCGGCCGCTTTACGCCGCGAATGCGTCCTAATGTAAACAAACCATTCGCCATAGCCCAACCGGTGTTTCCCATCGTTACGAATGCATCGGCCTCGCCGGCCTTGACGAGTCGCATTCCGATTGTCATCGACGACTTCGAATCGCGCAGCATAGCCGCCGAGATATGATCGGACATCGAAAATGTTTCCTCTGCATGTACAATGCGCACGGCACCACCGCCTGCAGCCTGTACTTTTGGTCGGAGAATGTTCTCCGGACCAACCAGTATGATTTCTTCTGCGTGTTCCTGCTCCGCGTGGACAACCGCGTCAACCTCGGGGCCGGGGTGTTTGTCAGTGCCCATCGCATCGACGACAATTCTAGGCATTATTCCTCCAATACTGCAAATCCTCGAAGTTTCCTCCAAGATAAATGTTGACAATGAGTCGTTCGAGATTATAATACGCTTCCGCTAGCGCTTGTGCTGGAACTGGCAGACAGGCATGGTTGAGGGCCATGTGCCCGTAGGGCGTGTGGGTTCGACTCCCACCAAGCGCACAGAAAGGCGAGTGACAACACACTCGCTTTTTTTGTAACCTTTCCCAGGGTTGCATCGGCCCTTAAACGCAGTCATGGATTGGCCGTGTTCACGCC
>JBFGQG010000441.1:0-3525 GCA_041564295.1 Anaerolineales bacterium
ATAATTGCTTTCATAAACGACGAAGGGACAGTATTCTTACTGTCCCTTCGTTATTTAGCGAAATCGCAAAGCCGTTTTATATAACAACGACTTTTTCTGCCTGCAGGCCTTTCGGGCCCTGTGCAATATTAAACTCCACATGCTGGCCATCTTCTAAGTTGCGATAACCGTCACCGACGATTGCGTTGTAGTGGACGAAGACATCATCTCCTGATGACCGTTCGATAAAACCAAAACCTTTGGCCGGATTAAACCACTTCACAACACCTTTTTCTTTTTCTGACATTTTGGAACTCCTTTAGTTAAATTTTGCTAGTCCAGGTAGGGGTTCCAAATCAACATGCTTTATTTAGAACATACGATAGTCGAGCAGACTAGTTTACCCCAGTTTGCGCAATATAGGATGAGCTTATCGTGAGAGTATTGTCCGAGAAGTTATTCTGCTGGGATTAAAGTGGCGGAAAATGCTTTCATTATGCCCGGCAGTCCACTTTCCAGCGAGGGAGGCGAAATCAATTCGGCCCGGGTAATCTTGCTGTCAAAAATGGTCAGCAACCATTCCGATGGGTAAAAGATGACCCGAAGACCACTCGCAGGGATTCCAGGCTGACCAAAAACGGACATATCCATTGGCCCACTGTGTGTGCCCTCACCGTTTTCAGTGATGCGAACCTCATTGTTTTCCGCGCCGATTTTCTCTATCCGGATCTTCAGATCAGGAAGAGCGGCCTTTAATGCTCTTAAGAAATTGATCCAGGTCGCTTTATCCAGGGGCGCGTCAGTCAGGCCAACCAGCGTAAAATCAGACGAGAGGTACATCTCAGCTTTGTCCGCCCCCATTAAACTGAACGTCCCGAAAAAGACCTTCACAATATCGATGGGGCTACTTGCCATCCGATGTTCTCCTTTGCATCCGGGCCGGCGCCAGAGTCGAGAGACCACTGTACAACACGCCAGGCCCATGGATCTCATCTCGACAGGAGATATTCAGTTTTCGGTCAATGAATTGAAGTCACCGCTCAATTAGCGAGGGGGAGGCATTCAAAGGAATCTGCCTGAAGAATGAGGGATGTATATCTAGTATACTCGATTGTGCAAAAAAAAATGTGATCGTTTAAAAATTTGACATCGGTCGCGAACTTGGCGGAAAGGGTCAATGCCAGGATGTGGATTTGAGGTGCCCGATCGTGATTTCCATGAAAGCACTCTCACAACTCAAGAAAGATGTATTACACCTGTATTTTCCTGGTCAAAAGAAGGAAATGAAGATGCGAGCCACAGCGACCGGGGACTTAGTCCAAATAGTAAACCGCACCCTACCTGCGCGGCCATCCACTCGAAAACGGTCACCACTTTTCAGCACCGAAGTCGCTTTGATGCGACCAACAACCGCCAGGATACCCAATTCGCGGGCAACGAAAGCAGGATGAGAGAGCGGTGCGCCCTCATCGGTCATGACAACTGATGCTCGTGGGAACAGCGGCGTCCAATGGCGATAAGCATGGGGAAAATCTCCTGCTTCTATTCCAGCACGACTGTCCCAGCTTTGCCATCCACTGTGACGATTTCTCCGCTTTGAATATGGCGTGTGGCGTTACGGACGGCCATCACGGCCGGGATCCCGTATTCTCGGGCGACAATGCTGCTGTGGCTTAGGGGCCCGCCGATGTCAGTCACCACAGCAGAGGCCATCGTGAAGAGCGGCGTCCAGGCAGGGGTGGTCGTAGTTGCAATAAGCACGTCCCCTGGTCTCATCCTGGGAAAATCATCCGGTCCATACAGCACACACGCCGGCGCGGTGACCCGGCCATCACTTGTGCCCAGGCCTTGAAGCATCAATTTGCCGTTCTTCTCTTCCGGTGCTCGGCCACCGATAAATCTCTGGAAAAAAGATTTCTCCGGAAGCATTACTGGCGGCACAATGTGCAGCGCCGCCTGCCATTTTGACTTTCGCGCTGGGATGTGTTCCGTAAAAGTTGGCAGCGCATCGCCTTGCTCGAGCGCGGCTATCAGTATTTCCACCTCCTGCTCTTTAAGCCAGTAAATATCAGCAGCGGATTCGATCGCCTCGCCTTCGGTCAACCGCTGACCCAATTCATTTAACATGCTGCGAATGAGGGGATGTCCCATCCCCATGTCTGCGATGGAATCTTCTCGGATGCCGCCCGTTTCCTGCGCCCACCTGAGCAGTTTCAGAAACCAGCCTTTACGCGGCCAGCCGATACGGTTCATAATGGCCTTGGTGGCTCGCTCTCGTTTTTCGGCTGCCGCCTGGTGCCGCTCGTAAGGGCTGACAGCTTCACCTCCAAGGAACAGTTTGACGGCTTCGAACTGTGGGTTGGGAGCCTCGTTCGGGGTTGGGTTGGCGAAATCGAACTCATATGCCGTGCGTCCGAACCTGTCGAAATGACTATTGAAGCGAGATAGCCACATTTCCCAAAGCGGCGTGGAAATCCCTTCTGGTAGAGTCCCACGCTTGAAATCGGTGACCAGGTCTTCAGTGGGCGTCTGAAGTGTATAATCCGCGAGAGCAGGCTGGTCTTTTATCCAAACAGCTATATCAAACAGAGATTTTTCAGCGAGCACAGGCATGTTCTCAAAACCGAACAGCAGCGTGGTGAATTCAGGGTCAGCCTTGCGTTTTACTAGCGTATTGTAAAAACGGCTGAAAATGACTTCACTCATGGACGCGGCTGGTAGAGTGGATTGGATGACAGTGTAATAAGTGCATGCCGCGCCAAAGACGGTGCGGATACCGTTGAGCAGCTCAGATGGTGAAAGCGTTGTGATGTCCTGGCATTCCCATTCGGCGACCACGCCCGCCAGCTTATTACGTGCTTCCTCCCAGCGGGGGACTGAGCCCCGAAACATGGGGCCTAACTGCGTGAGCATCACTTTTATGATCGCCCAGATTTGCTTTGCGCCCATCCTGAATCCACCATAAACGTAGCTGTTGAGTACGACGTAGAAGTCGTTACCGACGAGAATTTCGCGCGCAACGTCTTTGCCGACGATTTCCTCCCAGAGACGGGCGGTTTCACGGTTAGCAAGCCTCAGCCCCAGCGTGGCGAACAATGGCGAAACCGGGCTTGGCGTGTGCTCGGCCAGGCTGCCGCGGGCGAGCGTGACACCACGTTCAATTCTCGGCCACTTAGCGGATGAGGCTGAATGCCTGTCTGCTCCTGTCATCTCAAGCAGGACTTCGCCTCTCGTGCCGTCGACTGTGATGGATTGACCATTTCGGATCCTTTTGGTGGCAACCCCTGTACCCATGACTGCAGGGATACCATACTCACGGGCAATGATAGATCCATGGCTTAGCGGCCCACCGATGTCAGTAACAACAGCGGACGCCATCGCCAAGAGCGGCGTCCAGGCTGGGGTCGTCGTACCGGCAACCAGCGCATCACCCGGACGCATCTGATCGAAGTCTTCAGGACCGCGCAGGACCCGCGCAGGCGCGCTTACAACACCTTCACTGGTTGCAACACCTTTCAATACGCTGCCGGTTTGCTTTTCTGCATC
>JBFGQG010000442.1:0-3489 GCA_041564295.1 Anaerolineales bacterium
GGTTCAAGGAGACCGCAGAAATAATACGCGCTCAACTCGCGGATCTCACCTGAACCGATCCAATTCAAAAAGTAGACTGGCAGTTGAAAAACTGCCAGTCTACTTTTTTATCTTTCCAACCGGCGCGCGCTGGTAAAATTGGGGTATGTCTCACCATGATCCAAGTGATTGGGATACAGACGCACCTGAAATAGAATGCCCCCACTGCGGTGAAGAGTTCTATTTCGAACTGACGAGCTGCCCAAATTGTGGGAAAAATGTATACCCTTCGGAAGATGAAGATTTAATCGAGGACGATTACTCGAGTGAATTCACCAGCGATTTTCTCGAGGATTGGTTCGCTGAGTTCGCGAAACCAGCTACAATTTTCCTTGGGCTTGTGATCTCCTTCGTTGCAAGCACAGCCATCTTTCTGGCAGTTCGCTTAATCCTAAAAGACTTCGCGTTCAGCTGGCCTGGTCGGGGGATTCTCCTGGTAAGCGCCCCTATTGGCGCAGCAATCGGGGGGTACGCAGCGGCTGCGATTGACAAAAGGCAACCACGAACCATTGGTTTCTGGGTCGGCGGATTAAGCGTCATTGCCGCAATCGTTCTTGCAGCTGTAGACGCGGATAGGACAGGGAGCTGGTTTGGATTGGAATCGATTCCGCTCTGGTTGCTGACAGTTTTATCCGGCGCTTCCGGTGCAGAATATTGGCGGAGACAGCAGCGCGATGCGATCATCCAGAATCTGTTCATCGATTTCGAAGAGGAAGACGTTTTATACGAAGACTTACTCACAAGAATCGGCCAGGATGAAGAAAAGGCTGAGCGGCTGATTGAATATGAGCGGCAGTTTATGCCGAATGCAACCCGGCGGACGCTCATAGAAAGCGCGATCGAACGCTGGAAACGAGATAACCGGTAGCATTCGCTAGGATTCGCAAATCAGTTCCTATCAAAAAGCCGTTGACCATGGGCTAACGATGCACCATGATGGTCAATTTTATAGAAATTTACCTTGCGGATTATGTCAATTTCACCGGAAAAAACGGATTGCCTCAACCAGGATTCAAGTTCTGCAGCATCATGGGCAAGGCCAAGTAAGTCTGCAAGGTGATCGAGTGCGTGCAGCCGGTCAATATAAGGCGGCGCTTCTCCGGATAGCGGCAGAAGCAGTTCATGGTGATACCACAAGTCCTTCACTCGCTTACGCCATTCGTGAAAAGTTTCCGAAGAATCTGGTGATTTTTCTGCAAGGCGATAACGCTTTTTTGCTCTTTTTTCACTGCGGCGCTTACCCGCCACCAATATTTCTCCCGTGATAACCGGATCATCTACCGCTATTCGACTGCGAAAGTCAATCAACAAGTTCCTGACTTCCAAATGAAGCTTGCGATCCTCTAAAAATGCCCTGTATGCACCATCTCTGCTTGCAGCGAGTAAATTCCGGAGGTCAGAAACACGGTCCTGCCCGGATGCCTCTTCTAAAGTTGGAGAAGTTGGAATTATTCGATCTAACGTTTCGATCAGGACAGCACGGTCTCGGAGATCAGAAAATAATCTTCCCAAATCTCGCCAGGCTTTGTTTTCAGTGTGAAAAACCTCGCGATCCAGTGCGGGCTCTACCAGTCTCAAAAGCGCGCGCACACGCTTTATATTTTTCCGAATTTCGTGAACTGTGACAACCGGGTCCTGTTCAACGGCACTGAGAAAATCCAGATTCTCAGAAATTTTTTCATGAACGATGCGATTGTAATTCTCTGTCGGTTTTTCTTCGGGGAAAAAAGCATACATGCGGACATTATAAGCGCATTGATGCTGAACATTGCAACAACGCAAATCGAATATAATCACCTCCATGAATAAAGAACAGTTACTCCTGAAACTTGAACGCAGCCGAGAATCATTCCTGGAAGCCCTGGAAGGCCTCACAGATGAAGCGTATCTCGAAAAAGGTGTGATTGAGGACTGGAGCGTAAAAGATATCCTGGCGCATATCACCATGTGGGAAGCTCAAATTATCACCTTGTTATTTCGCGCCCGAAGCAAGCCGCATCCGAATACGGTACACTTCGGTAAAGAAACGACAGATACTTTGAATGAGCGCTGGTACAAACAGCATCGCGACAGGGAATTAAGTCGTGTTCTCGATGATTTTGAAGGTGTGCGCAACCAGACTTTACGCCGCATTGAAGACTTCGCGGAGAAAGATCTCGTTAGTGCAAACGCATTCGATTGGTTAGACTCCCAACCGCTTTGGAAGTGGATTGCTGAAGAGACTTATAACCATGAGGAAGAGCATCGAGGGCATATCATCGCCTGGCGGAATTCGAAAGGATATTGAACAATTTCTATTTATAAAGCATAAACGACAAAAAGACGCTGCTGCCTCTCCGCTCGACGTCAATAATTTTTAATTTTATTATGGAACATATGTGCTATGATGTTACCGATCACAATCCAAATTAAATAATCAAGGAGCCTGTCATGTCAAATCACAAATTCATACATGTAGAATTGTCCTCGACGGACTTTGAAACCATGAAGCAATTCTACGGCGATTCCTTCGGTTGGACCTTTGAGGACTTCCCCGATATGAATTACGTCACATTTTCGACGGGCGATTCGGAGCTTGGAGGAGGTTTCAACCCGGTCGGCGAACAAAATCCTCCGGGTACGACGATGATATATATCCATACCGATGATATTGAAGCGAGCAAAGCCAAAATAAAAGCTGCTGGCGGAAATGTAACCATCGAATCCCTTGAGGTGCCCACGGTCGGCGTGATCGCATTTTTTGTAGACCCATCCGGCAATGCCCTCGCACTTCTCCAGCCGGAAATGCAGGCCTGAATAACCGGCTGATAAGAGAAAACGCCATCCCTTTTCCGGATGGCGTTTTTTGCTTTTCCAGTTAGACTCAAGCTTATGGACCATTTCACCCGAATTTACACCTCTCAAGCTGAGGCATACCATCGCATGATCTCCGTTGAGGATGCAGATGGACTCATCGAGCCGTCAATCCGCCAGTTCATCGACATTCAACAAGCGAAGGTTCTCGACGTCGGTACAGGAACCGGACGGCTTCCGCTTCTATTCAGTCGCCATACTCAGAACATGGTCGGGGTTGATATTCATTTTCATATGCTCCTTGAGAATCAACGCCAGCGCCGGCTTAGGGAGGGAAGCTGGACATTGGTCCATGCCGACCTGCGCGATCTGCCTTTCAAAAAAAAATCTTTCAACCTGGTTACTGCCGGTTGGGCGCTGGGTCATTTCTGCTCCTGGTTTCCGGACAATTGGCGGCAGGAAATCGACAATGCCCTCGCGGCCATGAGTTCTGTTTTGAAGAGAGACGGGGCGATCGTAATTCTCGAAACGCTGACAACCGGGAGTTTAACTCCCGCCCCACCGACAAAAACGCTGGGTCTCTATTACGACCATTTAGAAAATGAGCATGGTTTTATAAGAACGGAAATCAGGACGGACTACCTGTTTTCCTCGGTA
>JBFGQG010000443.1:0-3478 GCA_041564295.1 Anaerolineales bacterium
ATCACAAATCCAAGCGCCTCCAGGAATGCTCGGGCCGCCTCAAAGTCGCTGACTTCGAACTCAATCTCCGTCCTCGCCCCAACACCACCAACCATATATCCCGCGCCTTTATACGTCAATCGAAAGCGCGTATCTTTTCGCAGACGCAGCACCTGAAATGTGGATGTCAGCGAGCCGTCTGGGTGGTCGAAGCGCAGGTTAACCTCGTGCCCTTCCGGCTGTACCAGTTTGGCTCCGAGAGCTGCCAGCTTTTCAGCGAGCCTCTCCGGGTCCGTGATGAGAAATTTAACTTCAGTTTCAATCATGCCTTTTCAGGAAAAACGACCTGGTTGGAGGGAACCTGGCGAATTCGTCAATCTCTGAATTTAGAGACTTTCTTCCTATGACACACAACCGGCCGGTCTTGAACAGGAGGCGGTCACTCCACGCTGAGCATGGTGACCTTCTGCTCGACGCTGTCTCCGACCGACACACGAATACGAGTGACGATGCCGTCTTTTGGCGAACGCAGTTCGTTCTGCATCTTCATGGATTCCAGGATGACGAGCACGTCGCCCTTCTGGACTTCCTGGCCTTCTTTTACTGGGATCGCCACGACCAGGCCCGGCATGGGAGCTTTCATGTGATATTCGCCCCTGTCTGCAACCTGGACGCCCCCGGCGTTTCTCAACCGCTGTTCCCGCTCGTCAACGACTGCAATTGTGTACAGGTCACCCAGCAGCAGCACTTCCCACTGGTCGTCGTTTTCGCTGACGTAAGCCTCGTAAGATTTACCCTCTGTGATCAGGGAATAGACAGGCTGATTCTGGACCGACTGAAAATCCACCTCGACGGGCGTCCCATTCAGCAGGACGCGTTTTTCGTCAATAATTTCGATCGTGAACTGTTGATCGTTTACGGTAGCAATATATTTCATTTCATTCTCCCCTAGCGGTGCATGCGCTCCCAGCGTCCGACCCATTTCCAGTTGCTGGTATCTCGGGCATTGCGCTGGACGATCTGGGCCGCTTTTTCTGTTTGCTGGTGAGAGACGAGGGTTGCTATCAGGGCAGCAATTTCTGGCCGGCCTTCTTTTTCTTCTTCAGCTTCTTCCATCGAAAACCTGTCTTCTACAAAGCGCGTGTCGAATTGGCCTGCGATGAAGCGGTGCTGCTCCAGGAGGTTCTGGTGGAACGGTATGTTTGTCTTGACGCCAACGATCTTGTACTCAGCAAGCGCCCGGCGCATGCGGAGGATAGCCTGGCCGCGTGTTTCACCCCATACGATGAGCTTTGAAATCATCGAATCGTAATACGGTGAGATTTCGAATCCCGGATAAACACCCGTATCCACGCGCACGCCCGGCCCGTTCGGCAATATGCTGGTGCTTATCACCCCGGTGGACGGCATGAAATTGGCGTAAGCGTCTTCAGCGTTCACACGGCACTCGATCGCCCAGCCGTTCATCTGGACATCTTCCTGCGCGTAGCGCAGCGGACGCCCACGTGCGATCCTGATCTGTTCCTTGACAATATCAATACCAGTCACGAACTCCGTGACTGGATGTTCCACCTGCAAGCGGGTGTTCATCTCGAGGAAAAAGAAATTCTTGTCTTTGTCGACCAGGAATTCAATCGTGCCGGCGTTGACGTAGTCCACTGCTGAGGCAGCTTTAACGGCCACGTCACCCATCATACTTCGCATTTCTTCATCGTTCAGAACGAAAGGGGACGGTGCCTCTTCGAGCAATTTCTGGTGACGGCGCTGGAGCGAACATTCGCGCTCGCCCAGATGGATCACGTTTCCGTGCATGTCCGCCAGCACCTGGATTTCAATGTGACGTGCGTTCTTGACCAGCTTTTCGAGGTAAACGTTGCCGTCCCCGAAAGCGGATTCGGCTTCCCGTCTCGCTGATTCGAGCATTGCGGGCATTTCATCAATCGAGTTTACCTCGCGCATGCCTTTGCCGCCGCCGCCGGCCGTGGCTTTGATCAGGAGGGGGAAACCGATCTGCGGTGCAACCTGGAGCAGCTCTTCATCGCGCAGGCCGCCTTCGCCTTCTGTACCAGGGACTACAGGCACACCGGCCTTCTCCACTGTGTTGCGTGCGACCATTTTGTCGCCCATTGCTGCGATGGAAGACGGCTTGGGACCGATAAATGCGATGCCTTCGTCAAGGCAGGCCTGTGCGAAATCGGCGCGCTCGGCTAAAAAGCCGTACCCGGGATGGATCGCCCCGGCGCCAGATTTCTTGGCCACTGCAAGAATCCTGTCCGCGCGCAGATAGGACTCGCGCGAAGGAGAAGCGCCGATGTGATAAGCCTCCGTTGCGTGGCGGACATGCAGCGCATGCCTGTCCGCATCCGAAAAGACAGCTACGGTCTGCAGACCGAGTTCCCTGCAGGCCCGAATAATCCGCACGGCAATTTCACCGCGGTTGGCGATCAGGACTTTATTAAACATTTTGTCTCCGAGCAGGTGTGCGACATGCGGCGATTTATCAGAGTTCCATATTCGCTTGCCGGCATGTCGCCACCAAAGAGTTTTATAAATTGAGAAAACATATTTCTAATCGATCCGGTGTGTTTTTCGAAAGCGCAATAAACTTTTTCCTTGCGCGCCGCACGTTAAAGCGGAATATTCCCATGCTTCTTCGCCGGGTTGATGTCGCGTTTATTGGTCAGCATTTCCAGTGCATTGATGAGGCGCGGACGGGTGTCGCGGGGTTCGATTACGTCGTCGATAAAGCCGTGTGCTGCAGCGACGTACGGGTTGGCGAATTTTTTCCTGTAATCGGCCACCAGCTCGGCTTTTTTCGCGACCGGGTCCTCCGCTTCTGCAAGTTCTTTCCGGAAAATGATATTAACTGCGCCTTCCGGGCCCATTACGGCCAGCTCCGAAGTCGGCCAGGCAAAATTGACGTCGCTGCGGATATGTTTGCTGCTCATCACACAGTACGCACCGCCGTAAGCCTTTCGCGTGATCACGGTCAACTTGGGCACGGTCGCTTCGCAGTACGCGTACAGGAGCTTCGCGCCGGACCGGATAATGCCGCCGTGCTCCTGGGTTGTACCCGGCAAGAAACCTGGGACATCTTCAAAAGTCAAAATGGGGATATTAAAGGCGTCGCATACCCGCACGAACCGGGCAGCTTTTTCGGAAGCATCGATATCAAGTACGCCTGCCAGCACCAGCGGCTGGTTGGCGACAATCCCAATGCTGTGACCGCCCAGCCGTGCAAAACCGACAACGATGTTCGCGGCGAAATTCTCATGGATTTCATAGAAGTCTCCGCTGTCGACGATCATACGGATCACGTCCTTGATGTCGTACGGCTTACCTGGATCATCCGGGATGATGGTATCGAGCGCTTCTTCTCGTCGCAGTGGGTTGTCTTCGGTTTTCTTGTAAATCGGGTCCTCCATGTTGTTTTGCGGGAGGAAGGAGATCACTTTACGGACGAGATAAAGCACATCGGCCTCGCTGTCGGCCGCTACAT
>JBFGQG010000444.1:0-3466 GCA_041564295.1 Anaerolineales bacterium
CACGGCGAATGACGGATCCCATACTGTGACCTTACCGAATGTGGGCACGACCCAGGCGCGCGTCAAAATCGGAGCGGTCGGGAATGTCTTTTTCGACATTTCGAACGCAGACTTTACAATCCAGGCCATACCTTCCGTGACCAACTCCCACGGGGAAGGCGGCAGCCAGTCCGTGCAGTACAGCGATTCGCTTTCTCCGGACCTGACGATCTCTGCCTCCGACGCCGACACGCTGGGCAAAAATTTGAACGCTTCCGCCTCTGGCCTGCCTTCCGGAATGTCCCTGTCGGTCGTGTCGACTTCCGACGATGCTACGCTGCCTGGGACCCGTACCTGGAAAGTTTCTGGTGCGAACACCGCTGCGCCGGGTTCATATCCTGTGACCGTTACGGTTACCGACAATACAGAGGGATCAAGTTCTACCGCGTTCACAATTGTGGTGACGAAGGAAGATGCCGTAGCGACGTACACGGGTGATATGCTGGCGTTCACGCTTTCAGGCAGTACCACCGCCGACGTGCAGCTGCGCGCGGTCTTGCAGGACAGCTCTTTGATCCCGGCTTTCAGCGACACCCAGGCGGGAGACATCCGCAACGCCACAGTGACCTTCACGGAGGGCGCGGCAACCCTCTGCGGTCCGGTTTCAGTTAATCTGATTAACAGCGCCACCACAACAGGGACAGTTAGCTGTAATACGACACTGGGCCTTGGTGAACATACGATCCATGTGATTGTCAATAACTACTACACGGGCACGGCTCAGGCTGTTGTAGAAATCGCTGAGCCAGATGGCAGTTTTGTAACCGGTGGTGGCTACATCACGATCGGAAAATCTGAGGGAACATACAAGGCCGATACGGGCTCAAACATGAATTTCGGTTTCAATGTCAATTATAAAAACCCGAAAAAGCCTATTGGCCATGTAAACATAATCTTCAGGGCAGGCGGCCGTACCTATCAGATCAAGAGCACGGCGATCGACTCGCTGGGTATCGCTTTGAAAAAACCGACTGGAAGTGGAACATGCAGCGGGCCCCCAAGCCTCACATGCTTCGGGATAGGAGATTTCCGCTCGAAGGCGAACTTGACTGATGTGACAGATCCCCTCGCTCCGGTTTCTATTGCCGGGAATCTCACCCTGCGGTTGACGATGACCGATAAAGGCGAGCCGGGTGCGAACGATACGATCGGTGTCACATTGTGGTCCGGGAACACCCTTCTCTTCTCTTCCGAGTGGAAAGGCTCGAAGACGATTGAAGTAATTCTGACTGGAGGGAACCTGGTCGTCCATTAAGTTAGAAGTGTGTTAAAGAAAAGCTGCTGTGATCCATTCAATTGGCACAGCAGCTTTTCTTTTGCTAATAATTATGGGCTGGAACACTAGAATGAAGTTGGAGCAGGCTTTTGCAGGCTGTTTCCTGCCTGGATGTGACGACCCTGTCATCCTGTATTAAAATCAAGCCCATGCAATCGATCCGACGTCAGCTCTTAGTGGTCTCCTGCGCCATGTTAGCTCTGTTCACAACAGGCTGTAACAATCCGGCCCAACCAGTCGTGACCGATACGCCGCCGATCTCACAGCCTACTGCAACAACAGCCTTGCTCCCGCCTACGCCCACTAAGGCGATTTTCCCAACGCAAACTCCGTTTCTGCCGACCGCCGTCTCTGATCCTGAACAGCGCCCTCAACTCGAACGCCCCCGCTATTTCCTCGATGTGAAACTTGACTATTTCACCCTTTCTGTTGACGTCCAGCAGGTCGTCATATATACGAACCGGACTGGTGAAACACTCAACGAACTTCTCTTCATGGTCGACGCTCACAGGCGGTACGGCGTCTTCACCCTGGAAGAACTTAAATGGCTTAATGGAGCGCCGGTAGAGAACTGGCTCCTCGACGGCGTTTTCCTGACTGTCCCACTCACCGAACCACTTGAAAATGGCGAATCCGTCTCGCTCGAACTGGATTACCACCTGCAGCTGCCTGCCGAACGCGGAAAACTGGGATTTTCTGACAACCAGTTAAACCTCGGCGACTGGTATCCGGTGGTCGCCGTTTATTTCCCCGGCCAGGGATGGCTGGCCTATCCTCCTCATCCTGTCGGAGAGACGATGGTTAATGAGAGCGGAGATTACGAGGTTCGGCTCGAAGTTGTTAACGCAAGGGAAGGCCTGCTTGTCGCCGCGTCTCTACCCGCTGAAAGAGAAGGAGATGCGTATATCTATTCTGGAAAGGCATTACGCAGCTTTGCTTTTTCAATGAGCGATATGCTTGAGATGGTCTCGACGCAGAACGGCGGTGTGGAATTTGAAAGTTATTTTTACCCCTGGGACCGGAACGCCGGCCAGACAGCATTGGAGGAAGCCGTCAAGTCTCTCGAACTGTTTTCAGAATTGTTCGGACCGTATCCGCACTCCAAATACACTGTTGTTGAAGGAAATTTCCCGGACGGCCTTGAGTTCGACGGGCTTGCCTTCACCGGGCGTGAATACTACAACCTGTATGACGGCACGGTGAAGAACTACCTGATGCTGATTACCGTCCACGAAGCGGCCCACCAGTGGTGGTTCGCCCAGGTCGGGAATAACCAGGCCATCGAGCCATGGGTGGACGAAGCGCTGGCCATATACAGCGAATATCTTTACATCGAATCAGAATACCCTGAACTGGCAGAGTGGTGGTGGCAGCAGAGAATAGACCCATTCCGGCCGTTTGGAGGGGCTGTCAATGATCCGGTTTATGCACACATCTTCTCCCGCAATTATGTGAACGCTGTTTATCTGCTCGGTGCTGACATGATGCAGGCGATCCGCCAGGAAATCGGGGATGCCGCTTTCAAGGAAGCACTGCGCACTTACCTCAATGACTACAAGACGAAAGTTGCCACCGGGGATGACTTGATCCAGGTGTTTGAGGCGACATCCGGAAAAAATCTCGACTCGATCCTGGCGGTATTCTTTTCAAACCCCCAATAGCCGGTTGAGCAAGGCCATGCAGGTTCTTTCTGTCTTTCGGTCTGAATCCATTTCAGGATTCCACGTGGAAACCGAGACGGCAGCGATTTTACCTGTGTGGGCCAGGTGTACGAACACCTGCTCCATTGAGATCGCAGCAGGACCACCCGGAGCGAGATAATTCATCGCCGGCGCATCATCCGGGTTGAGGATATCTGTATCGAAATGGACCCAGACGGGACGGTCGGTCGGTGTAAACGAAGCCAGGCTGTAGGCAGAATAAAGATGGACCATTTCCGATGCGGTCACGGCTTCACGTTCGCCGGGATCAAGATCACGCGCATCTGTCAGTATGACCTGGTTTTCCGGTAGCGGACTCAACCCAACCGCTTCGCAGATCGTCTGCTCGCCCCGGCCAACGAGCATGGCGAGAGGCATTCCGCCCAGGAAGCCGCTTGGCGTCGTCTCCCAGGTGTTGAAATCACCATGCGCATCGAACCAGATCAACAGC